>JBCBQE010001077.1:0-2417 GCA_039820385.1 Cyanobacteria bacterium J06635_10 | reverse complement strand
TGGAGAGTTTATTCTCACAGCTTCCAATAATGACCCTTATAGTGAAGCAATGCAATTTCAGCATCATGCTCAGGATATCATGCGAGCCATTGAAAATGATCGATGGGCAGTAAGAGCTACAAACACGGGATATTCAGCATTTGTGAATCCCCATGGAGAAACCTTGTGGATATCCGGGCATGATACCTATGAAACTCATGCTGAAACTATTTATCGGCGACAAACACAAACTTTATATGTGCGTTGGGGTGATTGGTTTTGTTGGGCTTTGGGGATATCGGGGATTGGTTTTTGGGTATGGGAAAGAGTTAGGAGTTAGGGGTTAGGAGTTGGGAGTTGGGAGTAATAGACTTCCACCTTGAAATGAATTTCAAGGCTAATATATCAAGTACGTTAAAACGCACTATAACGCTTACCTAGTCTGATATCAAGTCCAGCTAATTACTTATACCATTTCTTTATAAAGATGCGCCGAATTTAGCCACCTAACTCAAGCAGTAGAATTAAGTCGCAGTTGGGCAACTGATAATACTCGCCGTCAAGAAATTCTAGAAAATGCCATTAATGTTTATAAAAACATCGTCCAAGCTTGTATAAACAACGAACAACCAGAAAAAGCAATTGAATATGCAGAGCGTAGTAAAGCTCGTAATTTAGTAGAACTTGTTTATAATACTCAACTTGAACCAAAGGGAAATATTCCTCAAAAACAACAAGTAATCGATGAATTTAAACTTTTGCGTAGACAAATTGAAGATCAACAAAGATTTCTTAGTCGTCAAGCAAAAGCACAAGATACTAACAAAGATGAAAATAAAATAAAAGCAGAAAATCAACAATTAAAAGAATCTCGTCAACGTCTAAAAAAATTACAGCAACAACTGGATGAATTAATTAAAACTAAAATTCAACCATATGACCCCAGTTTTTCTTTAACTCAAAAGGTTGAACCAATTAAATTTAAAGAAATTCAATCACTCTTAGATAAGAATACAGCAATTATTGAATGGTATCTTACCAATGATAAAATAACTGCTTTTTTAATCACACCCAAACCACCAGTTCTCTTTTTTGGTAGGAGAGGAGGAAATATCAATGTTTGGCAATCTCAACCAGAAGATTTAGATAACTTGATTAAATGGAAAGATGAATATCTGGGAGATTATTACAACGAAAACAAAAAGAAACAGTGGCAAAATGAATTAGAAAAACGCCTTGCAAAATTAACAGAAATTCTCCACATCGATCAACTTATAGCTCAAATCCCCAAAAACTGCGATAGATTAATTATCATTCCTCATCGCTTCTTACATATATTCCCTCTTCATGCATTAGAAATCCAGAATATAGAAACTTCTATAAATCAATGTCTACTGGAATTATTCCCCCGTGGAGTTAGTTATGCTCCTAGTTGTCAACTTCTACAATTAGCACAAAAGCGAAAACGTCCCGATTTTCAATCACTTTTCGGCATTCAAAATCCAACAAAAGACTTGAAATTTGCTCAATTAGAAGTAAACAGTATTTTATCCGACTTCCAACAACATCAAGTATTATCAGAACAACAAGCGACAAAAGATAACTTATCTCAAAATAATTCACAACTAGGACAAATTCATTATTTACACTTCTCCTGTCACGGCTCTTTTCAACGTGATTCACCTTTAAATTCTTTTCTGCTACTAGCTGCGGCTGAAATATCTCCCATTCCTCCTGATGATGATAACCAAGGTTATCTAAAAATATCAGATGATAAAGCTATAGACTTAAGTAAATGTCTAACTTTAGGTAATTTATTTGAAGGAGAAATTGATTTAAATCAATGTCGTTTAGTTGTTCTTTCAGCTTGCGAAACTGGATTAGTTGACTTCAATAATACCAGTGATGAATATATTGGTTTACCAAGTGGATTTCTCTATGCAGGTAGCGCTAGTGTAGTCAGTACTTTGTGGAAAGTAAACGATTTATCCACAGCTTTTTTGATGATTAAATTCTCCCAAAATCTCAAAGCTGCAATTGATAAAGGAGAAGAAATTTCTGTTCCAGTGGCGCTAAATCAAGCCCAACTTTGGTTGAAAAATGTAACAAAATCAGATTTACAACAATGGACTTCTCAATTATCTTTTAAAGATACTTGGGAAGGAATAATCCGCCAAGAATTTTATCTGATTGAGGATGGTACAAAACCATATCATTCTCCTTATCATTGGGCTGCATTTACTGCGATTGGTAAATAGGAGTATATTTATGTCATCATACGAACAACAAGTCCAAATATTTATTCATTTAATCAAAACTCAACCAGATTTATTTTCCGAATATAGAAATGAATTAATTAATTTGGTTGACGAAACACCAGATGATGCTGAAAGCTTATCCGGGAAAATTATGAAATGGTGCGGGGAACATATTGATAT
>JBCBQE010001076.1:0-2419 GCA_039820385.1 Cyanobacteria bacterium J06635_10 | reverse complement strand
CCCAAACTCTACATCGACTGATGGGAGGTTCAAAAAGCCGTTTACCTTTAGCATCTGGAATTGCGGCAGCTGTAAGCGTAGTAGTAGCAGCGATTTGTGCAGCGCTACAGTTAGCAATTTCGGGTACTGCCAATTTAGGGGTAATTTTACCGGCAATGGCAGGAGTGCATATTTTGATTGGTGTTGGAGAAGGTTTAATTACCGGAGGAGTGCTGGCTTATTTAGTTAAAGCGAGGCCAGATTTATTACCGGGGAATGATGAAGAGCAGATTCGCAGTTGGGTTGTTCCTGTCGTCAGCATTCTTTTGATTGCTGGATTGCTATCATTGTTTGCTTCGGCTTGGCCAGATGGTTTGGAGAAGGTGGCTGAAGACACGGGTTTTATCGACTTAGCAGAACAAATAAGGATTTCGGTACCAACGCCTTTTGCAGACTATACATTCAACGAAAATGAGGGTATCGGTACAAGTATGGCAGGAATTTTGGGAAGTATAGTTTGTTTTGGCGTTGCATGGGGTATTGCACAAGTAGTGAAACCAAAGAATGCGTAAATTATCTCTGACTTTACGATTGCAGCTGTCTCTAATAATTGTAATTGGAGCAGCTTTTCTGAAATTGAATGCTTGGTATTGGTTATGTGGTTATGGAATAATAGCGCTTTGTTGGGCTGTTTCATTGCGCGCACCAATTCGTAAACTTACAGGTTTATTAGGTTTAGAACTAATATTCCTATCATTTCTAGCCTTACCTTTAGGTTGGGAGCGAGCTAGTTTTTTGTTAGTTCGTTCTTTAGTCTGTTTGTTAACAATGAATAGTTTTTTGTTAACTTTACCACCTCATAGTTTTGGTATTGCTCTTAAAGGTTTGCCTCTACCGAAGGCTTTAAAGGAAACTTTGCTATTAGCCGGACAATATTTAGAAATTTTGCTGGCAGAAGTAAATCAGATGCAACGCAGTGCAAAACTTCGCGGTTTAAATGGTGTGGCTGGATGGGTACGCTACGCCAATGCTTCTATGATTGGCGCTTTGTATCTCCGCAGTCTCGATCGTGCCGAACGAGTCTACGCTGCAATGATAGCTCGCGGTTACAACGGAATGCTACCTGTTGATTCGACACTCAGAATTAAAGAGCGTTTTGCTGTATTGGCAATGGGTATTTTAGCTATTAGTTTGACTGTAGCTTCTTACCAGTTAGCTCTAAGTTAGTTAATTAATTTTAGGAATGGCCGCAACTGGCATATTTTCCTTGTAGGGGAGGCAAAAAGGGGTGTAGATTTTCTTCCCACTTTATTGCCGTTGCTTGTACACTGATTGATTTTTAAGGCAGTAATAAGGCAATCAGTGTACGGCACCAACCAAAGTCTTGTGATAATTGCGTAAGTCCTGAATTTGTCAGAAATTTATTTGTTGAGACGTTGCTAAATCCGCATCTGATTGCGAATGCAACGTCTTTCAACATGTAAAGATCGATCGCGAAATTTGACTTTATTTATACCAACAATTAACCATGCAAAATCCAGCTATAGTAGTTAAAAATATTGCTTATTCTTATGTCAATCAAGAACCAGTATTGCACGATATTTCTTTCACAATAAATGAAGGAGAAAGAGTTGCCTTAATGGGGCCAACTGGTTCGGGAAAAAGTACATTACTAGAAAATTTGATTGGTTTAAAACAACCAACACAAGGAAAGATTATCATTAATGATATTCCATTAGAACCGAAAAGTTTACCAGAAATACGGCGTTATATTGGATTTTCTTTTCAAGATGCTAACGACCAATTATTTATGCCTACAATTGTAGAAGACGTTACTTTTGGTCCTCTTAATTACGGCGTACCAGTACCAGAAGCGATGGATATAGCACGACAATTGTTAATTGACTTTGGTTTAGAAGCTTATGCCAAACGCTCCGCACACGAACTTTCTGGGGGGCAAAGAAGACTTGCAGCCTTAGCCGCGATTTTAGCTTTAAAGCCTGATATATTAATTTTGGATGAACCAACTAATGGACTCGATCCGGCATGGCGGCGTAATTTAGCTCAAGTATTGTTAAATTTACCAGTCAAAGTAATATTAGTTGCTTCTCACGATCTAAATTGGTTAAGTAGAGTTACCCAACGTGCTTTGGTAATTTCAAATGGTCGCATACACGTAGATAGTGACATTCAGCCACTGCTAAAAGATAGCGAAACCTTAGAAAATTTGGGTTTACCAGTAGGTTGGTGATAATATGCCAACAAGTTATAGGGAACAGAGATAATCTACCCAGACAGTAAGGATACAATTGGAGAAAATCTTGGATGAATAAATTTGACGATATTGAAATCGACCTTAAGAGTGTTGATTTTGATTCCCTTGAAACAGAAGAGGATTTTCGTATAGAAGCACAGAAATTGCTCCCAGAAGTACTAGTGC
>JBCBQE010001075.1:0-2430 GCA_039820385.1 Cyanobacteria bacterium J06635_10 | reverse complement strand
ATAATTAGATCCATTACTTGAATGGGAGTTTTTCCATATAATTCGGCGTTGGCACCGATAGAAAAATCAACACTGCTAATCTCGGAAGAATTCAGCGCTTCTACTGAATAAGGTAAGCGAATTAAGTTATAACCCAAGCTTTTTATATGACTAAGCATTTGCTTGTAGTCTCTTACCCATAAACCATGGGGCACATGGGTATCAATTTCCATACCAAACCAGTTGATTCCATTTAGTAAAACTACTTGGCCTCTAGCATCAATAATCTGAGAATTTCGTGCAGATAAGGGAGACACAATGTTAGTAGCCGCTATTGAGGTAGTACTTTTATAGAAAAAAGAAAAACTCAAAATTATACACAGACAACCAAGTACTAAGCCATTTCTGGGCTTTATATTTTTTTGAGGAATATTACATAACAGTCTCCACATAGCCCGGGCACTCATAAGTAATAAAATGCCCAAGCGTCGAAAAATATTCCATTTCACCAAGATGTATATGAGACGGCTGAACATTCTCTGCATTTGGATCTCCCTAAAAGCTTGAGTAGGAATCGGTTAAATGGGTATAGAAGCATGTATCGGTGAAGCAGCAATTGCAGGTAAATCTAATATATTGAATTAAATCGAGTTAATTGCATTCTTGACACTGCTATAGAAATGTTCTCGCCGAAGCAGGGACCATGTCAACCTGTTGTTAAGAAGCTTTGCGCGTTGGGCTTCATCTAGATTATATTTTTTATTCAACGCTAATAACTGCATTAAACTCAGAGCAAAAATTTCTGATTCATCGGCTATTTTAATAGCAGACGGATAGTCAGAAATTCCACGCATGGCAATAGTTGTAGCCACTATTGGACTTCCAGAAGCGATCGCATCAAGAGTTTTTATCTGAATTCCACCACCACTAATAGAAGGAATCGCGATCACTTTAGCTAGGGCCATAAATGCTTGTGCATCGGTGACAAAGCCGCAATATTTTACATTTGGATATCGTTCGAGTAACCATTTGGCACCACTTCCAGCAACATGAATTGATATATTCTTGGGTAAGTAGGGATAAACTGCTTTGAAAAACCATTCTAAACCTGATTTATTTGCTTTCCAAGTCCAGCTACCTATTATTCCAATATCACAGTTTTTACTGGCATAATTTTTTGGCGGTATTGTCCAACTAGAAGGAATATGGAAGACTTGACTAATCTGATTTTGAGTATCAAAGTAGTTAGCATCGTGAGATGTCAGCGTCCATACTTGTTTGGCTGAAGTAGCCAAATTATCTTCCATCTTTTTGATCAGATCGGCTTCTCTTTTATATATATATTTGGATAAATATTTTTGTGCGTTTTCTAACTGTGATTCATAAAGTTGATGTTCTACATTATGAGCAATAAATATGACTTTAGAATTGATATTTAATAATGGTAATAACCAACCTAATTGAGCATGATCGATGATGATAATCTCATAGTCATCAAGCTGTAAAATATTTCGGATTTGTTGGAAATATTTTTTAGAATAATATTTAGCTGCTGAATAAGGAAGCTGCTTTAAAAAACTTAAAGCCATCCATAGGAACGAATAATATTTCGATTTATCTGTTTCTATATATCGTTCTTCAACTACAACTTCATTATCATTTTGAGAATTGGTATCGCCGAAGCGCTGATACCCTAAAACTAATACTTCATGTCCGCAGTATTTTAAAGCGTTAATAAAGCACTGAGATGCAATTTCCCCACCAGTTCTTTTTCTACTTGGAAGAACTGTTGTTAAATATAATATTTTCATCAGTTAGCGGTGGTTTAGATTAATGATTTAATATCTGATACAACTTCTCGTATTACTTGAGTGCCAAATATGGATTCTAGTAATTTTTCCTCGATGTTAAGTTTGCGATAATTGGAAAGTAAATTAACTATTGCTGCTGCAAAAGATTCTGTATCGTCAGCAATTTTAAAGTACTGTCGAGTTGAAGGAGGTAAACCTGCTATTCCTTGCGGTGTAGAGACAATTGGTTTACCAGTCATCAACATTTCTAAAGACTTAATACTTACACCACTACCGGTTAAACCTGGATTAATCAAAACTCGTCCGGACTTATAAATTTCTGTAGAAGATGGAGGATTGATACTTAAATGTACGTTGTCAATATCTTCACATAATTGTATGATTTTATTTATCGGTTTTGAACCAGCGATTAAAACTTTAATATTAGATAATTGAGAGCGAACTTCAGGGAGAATTTGAGTTAAAAACCAAATAATACCCGCTACATTATTATTAGAATATAGATTGCCTAAAAAAACAATATCATATCGAGCTTCTACGTTATTATTATGATAATTTTTATCTATGTGATGAGATTTATTAAATTCTATTAAAGGTGGTAGATAACGTCCATTTCTAAAACCTTGAGATTTCCAAAATT
>JBCBQE010001074.1:0-2430 GCA_039820385.1 Cyanobacteria bacterium J06635_10 | reverse complement strand
TTTTATTACAAATTTGGTCTACTATTTATCGTCCTCTAATTGTAAGTATTTTAATGGTACCTGTTTTTTTAATATTACAATTAGAGGACGATAAATAGTAGACCAAATTTGTAATAAAAATAATCGCCTATAAACCTCATACACATAAATAAATAAAGCAACAAAATCAGTAAAAATTACTGTAACGGCTGCACCATTTAATTTATATTGAGAAACAAGTACTATACTTATTAAAACATCTAATATAGTCGTAATAAAAACTTGCCAAAGATTAACCTTTTCAAATCCGTTTGCTACTAATAAATAACTCAACGGTGCTGTAAAGGATGAAGCAAATAATCCCAAAGCGAAAACATTCAGAGCAAATTGTGCTTCTGCAAAACTTGGATCGTGATAAAGTAAAACAAGTAAATCTTTACCAATAAATGCAAGCCCGACAATTAAAGGTAAAGCTACAATTAATAATATTTCTATAGTGATTTGTGTAATTTGGCGCTGACTATCTTTTCCTGAATCAATGGCTTTCGTCATTTTTGGAAACACAGCTAAAACAAGACTATGAGAAATAATTTGAAAAGGCTGCATTAATTGTGTAACTGCACCATATAGCCCTACAACTAATTCACCACCTAATAAAGAGAGAATAAAAACCTGAAGTCTGTAACCGAAAACCGATATACCTTCAATAACTATAAATGCACCAGAAGCTTTAGTAGTGTCCCACATAAACTTCCAGTCCAATCGCCATTTATATTGAATGAATTGTGTTATAAAACACCATTGAATTAAAAATATTAGGCATTCGGAAGCTACCATAATTGCTGAAACAATACTGATGTCATGTTTCAAATTCATTGCCCAAATCATTACTAGTACGCGCGAGATATAAACTGGTACCGTACTAATAGCAATTAGGTGCATTTTCTCCTGTGCCTGAAAGATAGATTCAGTCACGTTGGAAAGAGAAAATGGGATGATAGCTAAGCCGATAACATAACAAACTATAGAAGTATCTTGCTTGTAAGGAAGAAGATATACTACAATCGCCAGCACAGCATAGCCAGTGATGCTAAATAAAAATTGTAGAAAAGTGCCGCTAATTAAATAAGATGGAGTTTCCGTAGGATTGCGTGCCAGTTCCCGCGTAAACAACGTTTTAAATCCTTGGGAAGCTAAAGTCATGAAAACATAATAGTAACTAAAGGCAAGCATATATTGCCCTAATTCATAAGCTCCCAAAATTCGAGCAATCGATGCAATTAATATAAAAGTTGTAATGCTCTGGGTTAAGCGATTTAATAGTAAAGAAAAAGAATTTCCTAAAAGCTTACGTAATCCTTCCATTGATAAAATGCACCCGAAAAAACAGTGAACAGTGAACAGTTAACAGTACCATGACAGTGAGTAGTGAGCAGTACCATGACAGTTAACTTTTATTATTTATATGTGGTGTAATTGGAGTACTTAAAATGAACTGGGTGAATCTCATAATTGATGGCTGATAACCGATCAAATTATTTTTATTTGATAACTTCTTGATAAGAATTATCTTGAGTCGAGTATTTTTTCTCGTAATGGAAATAGCTACTGGATTCGTTTTCCGGAATTAAACCATTTACTACCATACCCAGTACATTTTGTCCGGAACGTTCTAAAGCCTCTATAGTCGTGTTAGCATTAGCAGCTGTGAGTATTCCCGGACGTGTTACTAATAAAACACCATCTGCCATTTTGCCTAAAGCCAGAGCATCTGCTCTGATTACTAAAGATGGTGCATCAATAATTACAAAATCATAAGTATTCTTAAACTCTTCAATTAGGGATTCCATTTTTCTCGAATCCAGTAGAAACAGAGGATTAGGAGTCATTACTCCTGCTGTTAATACATCTAGACTAAGCATTCCTCCACTTACAACTGTTTCAAATTCAACTTGACCGATGATGATATCGCTTAATCCTTTGGTATTATTCACACCCCATAAATTATGCTGTATGGGATTTTGCATATCTGCATCTACAAGCAATACCCTCTGTCCTAGTTGAGACATCGCCGCTGCTAAATTAGCTGAAACGCTTGATTTACCTTCTTGTGGAACAGAGCTTGTAACTACAATTACTTGTAATGGTTTATCCGAACTAATAAATTTCAAGTTAGCTTGAAGCATTCGGTATGCATCTGCAATTGGTAAATCGGGATTATCTCTTACGGGAATATCGGGTAAACTTGGTGTATTGGTATCCTTGAGATTAAGATAAGATTTCTTTCTTAAGGAAGGTATAGTGCTAAGTAAGGTATATCCAAATAGTTTTCTGATTTCTTTAAGGGTTTTAACAGATCGATCTTTTAATTCGAGTAAAACAACCATTGCTGTTGCAACTAAAGTTCCTAAACCACCCCCTAAAATCAAAAGCATGATTTTAGTAGATTGC
>JBCBQE010001073.1:0-2438 GCA_039820385.1 Cyanobacteria bacterium J06635_10 | reverse complement strand
AATTCAGGTTCATGTTTGAGATATTCAATATAACCGTAGGAATCACGAATTCGAACACTTTGATCGTTAGGATTAGGTGCTAGAACTGAACCCGGATATCTAGGAAGTATTTTGTAAGTTTGCAGGGGACAATTATCATTCGGAATAAATTGGTTGATTAATTCTGCAAAACTGTTAGTAAGAGTAAGTTGTAAATTACCAGGTAAATATCCCCGAACGGCTGCAATATCTCCAACTAAACGGCAATCTACTTCTATATCGGAGGGTTTATAGACTAATTTATTGGGACCATTTCCATTAACTTGAAAAGTTAAAATTAAAACCTGTTTTCCACCTTTATGATAGTCACTACCGGTGGTCTTAATTTTTTGAAGTGCTTGTGCATTTCCTGCAAAAAAGCAGTTATTCACATCATTCCAGTCATTAACTAGATGAGTTACAAATGTCTGAAGATTATTAGTAAAGTTCTCAGCGATTTTTTGGACAGCGTGTTGACAAAGGGGATTACGAGCAAAAAATCCTTGAACATCATTATTTACATAATTTTGAGCATAGCTTTGATAGGCTTGTTGTGAAGTTACTTTGTTACCGTTCAAATGAGCTGGTCCTAATTGCATATAATTTTGACCGGCAATAGGCTGAAAAATTTGTTCTGCACTTGGTGGATATGAGGTGTGTACATTTGGCTTTAGCCACTCAAATAAGTTATCATTTTGTCGAGGTTGATTTAGACGACCTGGTCCTGTTCGTGCTAAATCCGATTCAACTCCAGGAACCACAAAAGCATCTAGTAAATTAGCCAATTCTTGAAAAAGTGCTCTATCTTGTAAAGCACCAGCAAGACTAGCATTATTAGCTTGTTGACTGAAATCGATGATTGTATTAAAAGAATTTGTAAGTTCGTTTCTATAGAGTTCATAACGATGTTGACAGCGAACATTAATGCTATAGTTAACAGCATTACGTGTTAGTTGTATTTGATGAGGCATTGTTCAAAATTCCTTTAATTAATAAATAAATTGCAAGTTAAACTTGAGAAAATATCTTATGCCTGTGTGCCAAGAAAATGAACCATTCCTGGCATGGGAAAAACAACTGTTTCCTCATTAATATCGCTAACTTGACCGTTATAATCGGTATTAGCTACTTTTTTTAGTACAATATTTTGTAACCGCATTTCTGGATAAACCCACAAAGCCACATCATCTCCTCTATCCCCATCAAACTCCACCTGAGTCATCGCAGCATGGTGAAATTGTTTAACAAATTCAGGACAATGTAACGCTTTCATTTGCTCGGAATTTAGTTGAGAATCATCGGAAATTTGACTTAATAACTGATTTAAACTCGCCAAATTTAAAATCATTCCCGTCTTCAATTGTCCTTCCTGACGAACACGACGAATTTGCTCAATTTTAGTTAAAGTTTCCATACGAGCCAAATTGTAACGCTTCGGTTCCAGGACATAATAATATTTACAATCAAGACTCAATCTTTGTCGTTCTCTAGATAAACTTCCTTGCCAAATTTTGTGCCAATAGGAACGAAAACGATTGACATCATTGAGGGAAACGGTATCTATATGTCCTTCCAAACGGTCAAAAGTATAATCCCCCATTAAATAAATTAATTGGGTCATACTAGTACCCAAACGCTTTTTCATTCTGGCGCTTTTAGACTTTCCTTTCCATACCAATACCGCAGAAACCAGGTAATTACTATTAGGCTTCAAGAATTCCAGTTTGTTACGGCTAATGGTGGGAGTAACATTGAGTTCTCCTGAACCAACATTATTGACATGAAATTTTTCTTCAATTAAAATTTCTAAGGTGTGTGCATCCTTCACCAGCAGTTGTACCATTCCCTTAGCCATGGGTTTCGGAGTTTTCAAACGTAAGGGAAAACTGAGGTCTTGATTTTGATGGTAAACTACTTGCGATCGCCCTTGTAGCATCACAGGTTTCACATTAACAAAATCCAAGCGAACTTTGTTAACTCGGCGATAATTTAAAGCTACAGAATTGGGAGAGAAAACATTAGCTAAAGATAAACCTTCAAGAAACTTAGCATTTAATTTATCTTGGGGAGATTCAGTTTTGAGCATTGCTAAATTATGCTCTTGAATTTGTTTAGTATCTTCAAGCCCTAGTTTACCTAAATCAACCAATCCATTAGTAATCGTACCGATTATTTTTGTTGGATCTGCGGTTTGGATTAAAGTCTTGACTGTTTCCGGAGTTACAGCTTTTCCTAATAACTCTATCATTTGCGGAGACTGTAATAGCGCCGTCAATGACAAACTGCTTGTATAACCAGAATTAGAAGACTGAGCTTGAGCCATTTTAGACCCATTTAAAACAGCAGTTTTATCGTAATTATCTTTTGCTTTTATGGAAAATCGCCAAAAAAGCAAAAGATAATTACGATAAAACTGCTGT
>JBCBQE010001072.1:0-2438 GCA_039820385.1 Cyanobacteria bacterium J06635_10 | reverse complement strand
AAAGTTAGTAGGCTTAGTTAATTCAATTACCGATGGTTATTTAGTTGTTTATTACCCGCACTTATTAGTTCTACCAAAGTATCAAAAACAAGGTATCGGTTTAAATTTGTTAAAAATAATTACTCAAAAATATCGGGATTTTCACCAACAGATATTAGTTGCAGAGGTTGAAACTGTTGATTTTTATCAAAAATGTGGTTTTAAGAAAGCAGGAGATACCCAAGCCATGTGGATCGATCGTGTGGAAAATTAAGAATTATTTGATTGAAATGATTAACCATATTCTATAGTTATAATTTTCCCATAAGGTAAAGAGACGTAGCATTGCTACGTCTCTACATTTACGCTACAGGTTGAGGGGCATTTTCGCGCCACCATTCAATAGTATTTTTCAATCCTTCCTTAAATCCTACTTGAGCGGTGAAACCAAATTCTTTTTTCGCTCTTTCGGTATCCAAACAGCGACGGGGTTGCCCGTTTGGCTTATCAGTTTGCCAAACAATTTCACCGTCAAATTCCATTACTTCGCAAATTATAGTAATCAAATCGCGAATCTGAATTTCATTACAAGTTCCCAAGTTCACGGGTTCCGGCTTGTTATACGATTGAGTAGCCATAACAATACCCCGCGCTGCATCTTCAGAATACAAAAATTCGCGGCTAGGGCTTCCATCACCCCACACGGGAATTTCTTTTTCTCCCCTATCTTGGGCTTCTTGAACTTTACGAATTAAAGCCGGGATTACATGAGAACTTCTTGGATCGAAGTTATCTTCCGGACCATATAAGTTTACTGGTAGCAAATATATTCCGTCAAAACCGTACTGTTGACGGTAAGCTTGTAACTGTACTAGAAGAGCTTTTTTAGCAACACCGTAAGGTGCATTGGTTATTTCTGGGTAGCCATTCCAGAGATTGTCTTCTTTAAATGGTACCGGAGTCAAGTTAGGATAAGCGCAGATAGTGCCCACACAGGTAAATTTCTCTACCCCAGCTTGATAAGCAGCGTGAATTAACTGGACTCCCATCATCAAGTTGTCGTAAAACAACTCAGCAGGTTTTTCACGATTAAGACCGATACCGCCAACATGGGCCGCTAAATGGATTACAATATCTTGTTGGTCAACCGCACGCTTGCAGTTTTCCATCACGCACAAATCATAATCTCGCGAGCGAGGTATTGTAATTTTATCGGGTTCTGCTCCAGCTTTAATAAGTTGGTCTACTACTTGACGACCTAAAAAACCAGCGCCACCAGTAACTAGAATTTTTTTATTTTTTAACTCTAAGGCGTTCATATTTTATTTTCGTCCTCATTGGAATTAAAAGCACTCGTGCCGTCATGGGTACCCGTCAATCGCTTCGCTTAAATTCAAAATTCTTAACCCATAAACGGATAAGCAAAATTTCAGGTAAAGAAGTGTTACTTACATTACCAACATTCTATTTATCCTGTATTTTGTGAAGCCTTACGGCATAGCTGCCCCTTTTACCGTAAGGTGCGATCCGAGGTTAATTTTAATTTTGAATTTTGAATTTTTGCGGTCAGCTTTTATTTAACAACATATTTAGCTGACTACGTAAAATTACATATGTAGTGCGCCCAGTTCTTGACGAATCATGGCATTATCTTTAATCACATTGCCTACTTTATCGCCAGGAGAAGTCAACCCCAAAGCTTGTAAATCGGCTTCTACCATTAAAGCAACAAGTTCTTCAAAGGTTACCGATGGAGTCCAACCCAACTTTTGTCTGGCTTTAGTAGAATCCCCAATTAACAAGTCAACTTCCGCAGGACGTAAATAACGCTTGTCAAACTCTACATACTCTTGCCAATCGAGATTCACGTAATTAAATGCTAGTTCTAAAAACTCCCGTACAGAATGAGTTTCGTTTGTAGCAATTACATAATCATCGGGCTGTTCTTGTTGTAACATCATCCACATCGCCCGCACGTAATCTTTTGCGTAACCCCAGTCTCTCTTAGAGTCTAGATTACCCATGTAAAGTTTCTTCTGATTGCCAGCTACGATACGAGCAACAGCTCTGGTAATCTTACGAGTTACAAAAGTTTCACCCCGACGCGGCGATTCGTGGTTAAACAAAATACCATTACATGCGAACATATTGTAAGATTCGCGGTAATTAACAGTCTGCCAATGTCCGTAAACCTTAGCACAAGCATAAGGGCTACGTGGATAAAATGGAGTATCTTCCTTTTGCGGTACAGCTTGTACCAAACCGAACATTTCCGAAGAACCAGCTTGATAGAAACGCACTTCAATCCCAGTACGACGTTGATAGTCGCGGATTGCTTCTAATATACGCAGGGTTCCCATTCCTACAGCATCCACCGTATATTCAGGTGAATCAAAGCTTACCCGTACATGGGATTGAGCGCCCAAGTTGTAAATTTCAACAGGCTGGACTTCTTCGAG
>JBCBQE010001071.1:0-2445 GCA_039820385.1 Cyanobacteria bacterium J06635_10 | reverse complement strand
CCAAACAGTCAGTAGCAGCTTGTAAAATAGATTTTTCATTGTCTAACCATTGCCGTTCTTTTTCACAAGTATAAAAGCTGATACATCCCCAAAATTCTCCCGAGACTTTAATTGGAATTACCAAAATTGAATTAATATTTTGAGCTTGTAAGACATCCCGTTCTGATTCAGTAAAATTATTTACCGTTCCGACAATCATCTCTCCTAAAGAAAGAATTTCATACCATCGCGGAAAAATATCTATTAGTTGCTGAATATCATTATTTGATTGCTTAAAATCTTGATTTATCAATGTAGATTGAATAAAATCATCGTCAAGGGTTCCCTTCAAAGTTTTTTCCTCCTGAAAAAACTTACAGGGCACCCATGAAAATTTTTTTCTTCTAAAAAAATTTTCATGGGAACCCGTCGGGTGCCCATCATTTTCTGCAATTATTGATACATCTTCTACATCTACAGCAGTTCTTAAAGCCGCCAAAGTAGTATTTATTGATTCATCAAAGTCGTTAAGAGTAAAAAGATTACTTATTGCTTTTACAACATTGTCAGCAAGATTATTTAACTTTTGCTTTCTTAATTCTTCTTTCTGGGCAGTAGCGATATTTTTAATAGTAGTAACCAAAAATAGATTGTCAGACTCATTGTTAAATAAAGATTTGCTTGTCGAAATAATATAATTTTTTCCCTGAGCGTCAGTAAAATATCCCTCATCTTCACTGCTGACACCGGAAGTAAATATTAATTCATCTTTTTCCCAAGAGATATCGGCTTCTTCGGCAGAGAACAAATCGTAATCTGACTTACCTATCGCTTCCTCTGGCGTATACCCGGTAAACCGACAATAAGCATCATTAAGGAATATTAACCGATGTTGACGATCTTTGACAAAAATCGGGTCAGATATGCTATTAATGATTCTAAGTAGAAAACCTTGAGAAAGGTTATTTCCGGAGTTATCTGCTGTAACATGAGAATTCATTGGTAGAGTCATCTATTGCTAACCAGCTTGATACTTGCTGCTTATATAACCTGATATATTATTATTCCCAATGTTGAGCATATTTCAACAGATGTCTGGAAAATATAGCAATACTTAGTTAAGTGAGATACTGCAACTAAACTTCTCCCACCACAGGATGGAGGAGGCTTGTAATTCACAAACAGGAAATGCCCGATTAACGATCGCGAAACGCCAATGTGGGGACATATATAGCGGTTTTCGGTTAAGTGTAGTGGGATGAATAACCCCTCTCCAAACCTCTCCCCTCTTGAAGGGAGAGGCTCTGAAAGCTTGGATGAAATTTTAATTTTGTATTCTATTATTAGAAATCCGCTATATTGTGAAATAGCAATTAACTATTAGATCGCTAAATGCTGCTGTAACAATCCAATAGTAATTTCAGGTGTTTCCAAATGGGGTAAAATACCTGTATCGGGAATAACATGAAAATCTCTGATTGCATGTGAATTTAAGTCTGCCAAACGTTTTCCTAACTTAACTTTTATAAATTGTGCTTTTTCACCCCAAACTATAGTCGTCGGTATAGTCAGTCGTCTAATATACAGACTCAAGTCAAAATACAAATCGCCACGTAAAAATGCTAAAGCTGCAAATTTAGCATTAGGTTGCTCAGCAGAAGCTAAATAAGCCTGTACGATTTCTGACGATATTCGTTTGGGTTTTGCAAACAAAAAACTTTGCAAAAAGTTCCTAACTGCAATTTCATTTTCCGCTCCTAATTTATAAATAAAGCTATCTAATAGTGGTGTATTTATGACTTCTAAAGGTAGTCTACGCCCACTACCTTGTCCAAAATCATCAAATCCAGAAGGGCATGATAAAAATAAAGTTCGCAGCAATTGGGGTTGTTGAATACCCAGACGAATAGTCAAAGCAGCAGTAAGAGAAGAGGCTACAACCGTTACAGGCTCTCGACAAGTTTGCTTAATAAATTCTGCAATAATAGTAATGTAATCATTAATTTGATAATTCCGTACTGGATGAAAAGATTCACCCCAACCGATTAAATCTGGAGCCAAAATATGGTGAGTTGCAGCAAAAGCAGAATATACTTTTGACCATTCATAAGCAGAAGCACCACCACCAAAGTTATGTAAAAAAACTATTTTTGGCAGATTTTCTGTTTCATCAATACACCAAGGAGCAGCCGTTTGAGTATAATAAACCATTGATCCAAGGGATGTTTGAATAATTTTATGCCCAAAGCCAGGAGGTTGAAACTGAAGCATAATATTCATGGAGATAAGGAACTCGCGGAGTTAGGAGTTAAGAGTTAAGAGTTATTGGACGTTAAGAATTAATTTATTTCGTCACATGGATGAGTTTATCTAGATTATCGCCACTAATATGATATGCGGCTCCGAATCCAATTACAAAACGACCATTATAAGGAGTCAGCTTAAAAATACGAAAATCGGCTAAAC
>JBCBQE010001070.1:0-2447 GCA_039820385.1 Cyanobacteria bacterium J06635_10 | reverse complement strand
TATAAGATAAAGAGTTCAAGCTTTTGAAACGGGTGCCTCCTTTACGCCGTACTGTAGTAGTACTGCTAACTTTGCGGGGTGAAGTTAGTGAGTAGTGAGTGGTGAGTAGTAAAGATAGTACCAAGCAAAGTTCACTTGGCTAACTACTAGTGTGTATCGCTCATTTGAAATTGAAAAATCAGGGATTTTATCTATCAGAAAATGCTGTGTGTTCTGCCTGTGTTAATCGTATTTCAATTAGAGAATAGGTAAATGAAAAAGAAAGTTCTGGTAACCGGAGGAGCTGGATATATCGGTTCTCATGTGGTACGCCAACTCGGTGAAGCTGGTTATGATGCGATTGTTTACGATAATTGTTCCACAGGTTGTGCTGACTCTATACTTTATGGTGAGTTAGTTGTCGGAGATTTAGCTGATACCGAACTTCTATATAAAGTTCTGTCCCAACATCAATTTAGTGCGGTACTTCACTTTGCTGCGAGTCTGATAGTACCTGAATCCGTTGCTCGTCCTTTAGACTATTACAGCAACAATACTCGTAATACTCTGAATTTACTTCAATGTTGTAATCTAACGGGTATTAATAAAATAATTTTTTCCAGTACAGCGGCTGTTTATGGCGAACCGGAGAAAGTTCCCGTAACCGAGTCAACCCCAACACAGCCAATTAATCCCTACGGACGCTCAAAACTGATGAGCGAGTGGTTAATTCAGGATTACGCCGCTACTTCTAATTTTAAATACGTAATTCTACGCTACTTTAATGTAGCCGGAGCCGAACCTGGTGGTAGATTGGGACAAATATCACCGAATGCAACTCACTTGATCAAAGTTGCCTGCGATGCAGCATTAAAACGCAAGCCAGAAATGTTTATTTTTGGTAACGATTTTCCAACTCCCGACGGTACGGCGATTCGAGATTATATTCACGTTGAAGATTTAGCATCCGCACATCTGGATGCTTTGCGTTACTTAGAAAAAGGCAATGAAAGTGAAATCTTTAACTGTGCTTACGGACAAGGATACAGCGTTCGTGAAGTAGTGGAACGAGTGAAAGCCATTTCTGAGACTAATTTTCCAGTTATTGAAGCCAAACGCCGTCCGGGAGACCCAGCTTGTGTAATGGCTGAGTCTGACAAAATTCGCAACATACTAAATTGGTATCCTAAGTATAATGACTTAGATAAAATTATTGCTAACACTTTGGCTTGGGAGATACAAAAGGAGGCTAAAAATAATAATTCAACTAGCGATATACTAGTATAGATAATTACTATACTCGGAATGACCGCAACTGGCACATTTTTTCTTGTAGGGTGTGTGACAATTTGACTGATTTTTAACCTAAGAATAAGACAATCAGTGTACGGTAGCAACCAGGGTATTGTGACGATCGCGGCTATTCCTGTATATTTTTATTTTATAGCGGTACGTTTCATTGTTAGTCCGACGGGGAATGCAATTCCCCGTCTAATAAAAAGTCCTATTCATAGGACTAAAATACGACTCCCTCAGAATTAATATGACAAAATAGCAGTCAATTAATAGAAATTTCATTTAATTTTCTTTTCTTCACAGGTTGTGCCGGATTTCCTGTATAGATTGTAAATTCTTCTAAAGAGCGCCCAGTAACTCCACCTAAAGTTAATATTGCTCCTTTACCAACGGTAACTCCAGGCCCAATTGATGATTTTGCTGCGATCCAACAACTTTCTTGAATGTGAATGGGAGCTGGTATTAGTTTAAAATCGGGGTGATTCCAGTCATGATTTCCCGTGCAGAGATAAACACCTTGGGAAATGCAGACATGACTTTCGATGGTAACCAAAGCGATATTATCAATCCAAGTATCTTCCCCAATCCAAACATAATCGCTTACTACCAACCGCCAAGGAAACTTGACTCTTGCTCCCGGCTTAATACGAACCCCTTGACCAATTTTTGCGCCGAAACAGCGGAGTATCCAAACTTTGAATATTGAGATGGGTATTAAATAGCTGGCAAACAAAGGTGAGCCTAGAAAATACCATAAAATTTGTTTCCAGTAGGGTGCACCTGGGGTATAAGTGCCGAGAGTATAGTTATCTAAACGCATAGTCGATATGAGGAGGCAAGGGGATAAGGATATAAGTAAGTGTTTATAAAAAGCACGTGATTAAGGAATAATTACTAATTATCTGAACTTGATATTACACGAGGGTTAAGGCTGGCTCCGGTATGCCCTGTAACAATCCACAAAATAGCGCGGCAGCTATCGCGGATAATACGTAGCCGAGATTCTCGGTATTTTCGATCGGGGATGGGAATCGGAGTAAATGCGATACCTCGACTACCGAGAACAATAGTGGAGATCGCCTTTGATCTGGGCATGTGAAAATCAGATGTAATCAAGTAAATATGATGAATATGGCGTTTTTTAAATTTCTTAACTAAAGAAGTAAAGTTGG
>JBCBQE010001069.1:2159-2448 GCA_039820385.1 Cyanobacteria bacterium J06635_10 | reverse complement strand
TGAATCACAGCGAACTTTAATAATTGCAATAAAAATCTCAAAATAATTGTTGTCATATAAACTACATTAGTGAGAAACAATTATGAGTTGATTGTTTCTATAAAACCAAAGATGAATGGAAATTAATAATGTTTAGGCGCTTGAAAAATCGTCCGATACCATTAGTATCTGTATTTCTATGTGTTTTCTGTCTCACTTTAATATATGGGTGTTTGCCCAATTCACAACCAGTTGCTGAAGCTTCATCGCTGTTAACGGAGCCTTTTTTACAATTACCAACGGAAAATTC
>JBCBQE010001069.1:0-2149 GCA_039820385.1 Cyanobacteria bacterium J06635_10 | reverse complement strand
TTCCCTACTAGACGCTCTTCAGATTTGTTTACCGAGTTTCATGTCAAACAAAATACAGTTGCTTACGGTGAAAATCTGAAACAAACTACCGACGCTACAACTATTAAATTAAGTCATACTAGGGAAGATCAAAAATCCAGAGTTGGTAATCAAACTGAAAATCAACAAGTTTATCAACAACCCGTTGAGCGGCATATTTGGCGACACGAAGCTGAAATAACGGGTTTAACTCCCGGAAAAAAAGTTGACTATCAAGTAACTAGCAAACCGGAAAATGGTGGGGATGCAACAAGTAAGGTTTATAGTCTCACACCTGCACCTCAATCGGGTACAAGCTTAAAAATTCTGCTTACTTCAGATCATCAGCTTAAACCAATGACGGCGGCAAATTTACAAAAGGTAAAAGAAACCGTTGGAGATATTGACGCGGTGTTTATGGCTGGCGATTTAGTTAATATACCAGACAGGGCTAGTGAATGGTTTGATGATAATCGTGGTGGTGCGTTTTTTCCGGTTTTACAAGGTGGCGCGAATTATGAGATAGATAAAAATGGAGTAAAAACGGTTTATACTGGTGGCGAAATTATTCAAAATGCTCCCATTTTTACAGCTATTGGCAATCATGAAGTGATGGGAAGAAGAGGTAAAAGTGATAATTTGAATGGCGAATATAACGATGCAATTCCCCGGGAAGTGGCTAAAAATTTGTATGATGAATCATCTTTAAAGGCTAATTCATTTAATACCGATACCTACGAAGAAATTTTCAGTTTACCTGAAAGTAAATCAGGGGGAGAAAAGTATTATGCAACAACTTTTGGTGATGTACGTTTAGTGGTACTTTATGCCACAAATATCTGGCGAGTTCCTAGTTTAGAACCTACAGCTAAAGGTAAATATCGCGAAAGAGAAGCTGATTTTAATAACCGGGAGAATTGGGGTTACGGACAGCATATTTTTGAACCAATTGATAAAGGTAGCGCTCAGTATAATTGGCTTGTTGAAGAACTGAATAGTCCGGAATTTAAACAAGCAAAATACAAAGTTGTTATGTTCCATCATCCGGTTCATTCTTTGGGGGATAATATTATTCCGGCTTATACAAATCCAGTCCAGACAATTGAAAAAGATGATAGCGGTAAAATAACGGCAGTACGTTACGAATATCCTTTGGAACAAGATTACTTAATTAGGGATATTATACCTTTATTAGAAAAGAATGACGTACAATTAGTTTTTTACGGACATTCTCATATATGGAATCGTTTCCGCAGTACCAGAATTAATTTTTTGGAATCATCGAATGTTGGTAACACTTACGGTGCTTATTTGGGTGAGAAAAAACGTAACGTACCTCAAGGATATAAAGAAAAATATGTTGAAGTCGGCGATCCAAATGGTTTAGAACCGATAGTACCATCAATTAAACCATTAACTGGCTCAGATGGGAAATCCATGCCTTATATCGCGAGTAAGGAACTCACCGTATTTAGTATTTTAGATACGGGTAATGGGACAGTTAATAGTTACTATTTTGATACTACTAAACCGGGTGAGAAAGTAGTTGAATTTGATGAGTTTAAATTGAATTAGAACCCCACCCCTTGCCCCTCCCCGCAAGCGGAGGAGGGGAAAAATGTAGAGACGTAGCACTGCTACGTCTCCCTAGAGTTGCGGATTATTGAAAGAGATTCCGCTGCGTTTGCCCTGCGGTAACCCACCCGGCGGCAAGTCTTTAAGCAATTTTTAACCAATCTTTAATTTTAAACTGACAAGCGGGAATCATATATAAAAGTCAAGCTCTACCGCTTTTATATATGTTACTTCCCTCACTAAAAAAATATTTTCAAATTTCAAGCTGTTTGGGAATCTTGGCGTTTAGCTCTGCTACTTACCTTGCCTTTTTACAAACTCCAGTTTCTGCTCAAAAAGTAATTGAAGATGGTACTTTACCAACTCGTGTTAACACTACAGATAATCTAAATTTTACGATTGATAGTATTAATAATAGTAACCGCGTAGGAAACAATTTATTTCATAGCTTCAAAGAGTTTTCTATCCCTAAAGGAGGTTCTGCGGTTTTCAATATTTCCACCAGTTACCCGATTAATTATATTAACCACATCGGTAGAATTATTGAAAACCGCAG
>JBCBQE010001068.1:0-2456 GCA_039820385.1 Cyanobacteria bacterium J06635_10 | reverse complement strand
GTTCTAATAAACTGCTTTCGCTATCAAAGGACTCATCTTCACCCCCTCGAATCTGATATCGGTTATGCGCCATCAAAATTTTCATTTATACCCACCTCACTATTGACACAGCAAAGAATCTAGGTATCTTATCTTTAACGACTTAGCCATTTCACCCGAATAAACCGTCTAAGCGTTTGAGGTACAAACCACATGCCAAAAAAGAGTCCGCATTGTACGAAAGAAGGTCGCCCTGATTTCATGACTTCTCTAAGAATCACCCAAAAAGCTAGCCACGCTTTCTCGCGAGCTGCAATTGAGCTTACAGCTGTCAGCAAGAAGGCTGAGTATGCTTTAGGAGTCAGTAAATTTCGGCGAGCTTGCACCCAATCAAGAGAATATTTCCAATCACCACTCTCGCTGACTCGTGGCCCATCAGACTCAATGTGCAAAACGCCCAGTGGCGCATCAACAAATTGAAGCTCTATTTGCTCATAAGCACTGACCCGGAGTAACCAGTCCGCTTCTTGATGTCGCTTTAACCCTTCTTGAAAAGGATGCTTCAGCAGTAATTCCTTTGTAGTCAAAAGCATTGAGGTCGCAATACTTCCTTCACCTCGAAAAAGGCTGTTGCGGGCGAAGAGATAATCACCGACTGGCTCTGCATCCCGAGGTAATCGCCGGGGCAAAATATAGGTCCCACCAGAGGCATAAACTTGCAATCGACAAGCGATGATAGGATAACCTCTGTTAACTTGATTAGCAGCCAGCAACTGATTTTCTAATTTTTCGGGATACCACTCATCATCATCATCGAGAAAAGCGATCCAATTACTACGAGCATTTATAACACCTTGATTGCGCGCAGAGGAAGCACCTTTATTCTGTGACAACTCCAAAATTTTTAAACGCTGATCTTGATTTTCAAGTAATGCCTCTCTAGTTTCTGGTTCATCACCATCTATAGCTACAATAACTTCAATATTTTGCAATGTTTGTTTCAAAGCACTGTTGACAGATCTAAGCACTAGACTACTTCGGTTATGAGTAGGTATTATTACACTAACTTCTGGCTTGATAGTCATTTATTATAACGAGAACGCATTAGAAATAAGAGGAAGAAAATGATAAGTTCAGAGGGTAGCTATCTAAAACCTAGTTACGATCGAAAGACTCGATTTATTTCTTACTGGCACCAAATTGATGAGATTCTCCAAGTAGTGGGTTTAAAGGATTCAATCCTAGAGATTGGTCCAGGCAATGGGATGATGACCGATTATTTTAGCAAGCGCGGATATGATATCAAAACTATGGATATTCGCCCGGAAAATAAACCAGACTTTCTTGGCAGTGTAGACAATATTCTACTCCCAGATAAGAGTTTTGAAGTAGTGGCATGCTTTCAAGTACTAGAACATCTCCCATTTAAACTATTCACTAAGTCTCTAGATAATATGGCTCGGGTTTCAAAAAAGTACATTGTCATCTCACTACCTGACACTCGATACTATTTGGACATTAGCTTTCGCCTAGTATCTGAAAAGCTCAGCATTCAGAAAGTTATATCCTTCCCAAGAATCTTAAAGCGAAATCAAAAGTGTGAGTACCATTTTTGGGAGATAGGAATAGCTGGATTTCCACTAAAAAAAATTTTAACTGCTTTCCCAGATTCCTTGTCAGTTGAGCACATGTATCGTGCTCCAGGCAATCCCTATCATCATTTCTTTTTGCTAAAGGTAATTTAACTTCTAGCCGTATTTCCTCCAAATAGCAGCCTCACTCTCGTAAGAGTCCTGGAGTATTTAACTACAAATAAAATAAGAATTAGCTGCAGTCTTCTTTGAAAAGGCAGGGATAAATCAGCATAAAATATTTTTTTGATGCGTCTGATTGGTGGAGGTAGTTCGAACAATATATCCTTAATCTCAAGGATAATTCCTTGTAATTTAGAATCGGCACCTGTGTTGATATCATGTAATCCGCCTGATATCCTCTCATTTCGTTGAAGTAACTGTTTCAAAGAGTACCGTGCGGGATGTTCGATACATACATCTTCAGCATATGATTGAATATAACCCGCAGAAAACACTCGTCTTCCCCACTCTCGATCTCCGCCTGATTTGAGAGTTGATTTAAATAATCCTATGTCATCGAAAACCTCTCTATACGTAAAAAGATTAGATGTAGAACAGAAATTACCCTTTTTAATTAAATAATCCTGTTGAAAAGCCATTAGTCTCTCATATATTTCAACTACCCCAGGATTATCAGAATCTCTAAAGAAAACATTTATTTTCCCTGCAAGAAGACCTAAACCAGGATTTTCCTTTAAGTTTTTTACACCATTCTCTATCCAGTTTTCATGGGGAATACAATCAGCATCTGTAAATGCAATAACTTCGCCAGTTGCATTTAAAACACCTAAATTTCTTGCTGCATATGAACTAGGGTAGCTCTCTAATAAGAAATGTACTTTC
>JBCBQE010001067.1:0-2460 GCA_039820385.1 Cyanobacteria bacterium J06635_10 | reverse complement strand
CAAGCTCCCATCCTTATCCAGTCAAATCTTCTTCCAACTTCGGCTCTTCCTTCTTCCTTCGAGCGAAGCGAGTTGACAAACACTTCATTCATCTTCCTCTGGTGGACGTGTTAAAATATCTAACAATATTCCGGCACCAAAATCATTGTTATCATCAATTTCTTTAACTTTTATACATATCTCTTTGGCTTTATCTGTTTCTCCTAATTTAGCTAATACTAGTCCCGAAGCAGCATAAGCATTTAAATATAGCCGGATATTTGCTTCTTCTTTGCGCTTCATTAATACTGGTTTTAATTCTAACCAAATACTAGGTAAATTTTCGTTTTTCTTGACTTTTTCTATAACCTTTTCCGCGATTTGCAGTGCCATTGGATAATTTTGTTTGTAATAAAAATATCTATATGCTGCGATTAAAACATCTGTATTATTTCCTGTTTTAGCTAAAGCTTGATTAATATATTTTTCTGACTCTGAGGTCTTTTCCCAGTTTTCTGCTGCTAATATCAATAATTTTTTAATATCTTCCGGTACTTGAAACCAGGAGAATTTTTCTGTATCTATTTCCATGGTTATTCAGTGTGAGAGAGGAGATGGAGAAATGGGGAGATAGGGAGATGGGGAGAATTCTAAATTCTAAATTCTAAATTCTAAATTCTAAACTCCCCATACCCCCAAACTTAATTTAAAATTTGGTGAGAATATAAAGCAGCGTGAAGAGAATGATCCAGATGATATCTACAAAGTGCCAGTAGATTTCTGCCATCTCGATTCCCGTGTGCTTAGTATCGGAATAATGTCCAGTGCGACGGGAACGCCACAAGACACCTAAAATTAACAAGACTCCGACGAAAACGTGTAAACCGTGGAATCCTGTCATTAGATAAAAACAGTTGGAGAATAAATTGCTAGTCAATCCGTATCCTAAAGAAAGATACTCGTAAACCTGACCTAGCAAGAAAATTATTCCCATGAATGCGGTAATTGTATACCATTTCCGCATCCCCTTAACATCATTCTTCTTAATCGCAACATCGCCGAGGTGAATCACGAAACTACTTGATACTAGAATGATGGTGTTAATAGTAGGCAATAATAACTCTACCTCCGTTCCTTCCGGAGGCCAAGTTTGAGTAGTTCCACGATAGAACAAGTAGGTAGCGAAAAATCCGCCAAACATTAAGGATTCCGAGATTAGGAAAGTTATTAATCCCAAAACTCGTAAATCTGCGTGTTCTTCATGATGCGCTGGAGTCTTTTCTGTGGCGATCGCCATTTTTTATCACCTGTTAATATTTTTGTTGTGGCGTTGGTTTGTCTTTATATTGTGTGAGGCTCGGATTATGCTAATAGGGTACTGCTAGGGTATACATCTTGCTCGCTTGAGACATATAGCGAGCAAGATGCTAGCACTAAAATTTATCCTGTACCCTACTTAAGCGGTTGCTTCTGTTGATACTTCTGGAGATTCGCTTTCGGTAGTGCTACCGTATGCATAAGGGCCATGAGTTACAATGGGTAATTCTTCCCAGTTTTCAATAGCGGGTGGAGAAGAGGTTGTCCATTCCAATGTCATCGCATTCCAAGGATTATCACCGGCTTTTTCTCCAGCTATCCAACTCCAAATAATATTCACAGTGAAAGGAATTACCGATATTGCCAATAGATAAGCACCATAAGTACAAATCACATTGATAGCTTCAAATTGTGGATCGTACATTGCTACTCGGCGAGGCATTCCTTGCAATCCCAATTCGTGCATGGGTAAGAAGGTTAAGTTGGTGCCGATGAAGGTGAGCACAAGGTGAATTTTACCCAAGGTTTCATTGAGCATCCTTCCAGTCATTTTAGGAAACCAATGGTAAATTCCTGCGTAAATACCAAATACGGAACCGCCAAACAAGACGTAGTGGAAGTGCGCGACTACATAATACGTGTCGTGAACATGTCCATCGAATGGTGCTGTACCCAAGGTAACGCCGCCGATACCACCCAAAACGAACATCATCAATAAACCGATCGCAAATAGCATGGCGCTAGTATAGCGGATTTTCCCTTGCCAGAGAGTTGCAACCCAGCTAAATATTTTAATTCCTGTGGGAACAGCAACTAGGAGGGTGGAAATTGTAAAGAACATCCGCATCCAACCAGGGGTTCCGCTGGTAAACATATGATGAACAATTAATATCTTTATTTTGCAATGATTCTATATTTATTTTTTTAACTATTCTCTATATATTCCTTACAAATATTTTTAAATACTATCCAATCTCATATAGATTACGGGATTAATTTAGAAAAATATTCTCTATTTATTCTCTAAAAATATATCGTTAGTTCTACTTTTTATTATCAGTAAAAAAAGTTTGAAACTTGTAGTTAAATTTCAAACTTTAAATCTAGTAATTATATTATTTTTACACAGAGGAGTATAAAGTAAGGGCTGTGGTAGCCTAGAGT
>JBCBQE010001066.1:0-2462 GCA_039820385.1 Cyanobacteria bacterium J06635_10 | reverse complement strand
TTCGGGATTAGTAGTTAATGCTATCACCTTAGCGTTCTTGGCGATTAGTTCGGCTGTTAAAGCTTGTCCCAAACTACCGCTAGCTCCGGTTAGAGCAATAGTTTTACCTTTTACAGAAAGTGCGGTTCCCAAAACTTTATCTACCAAAGGAAATACACCACTATAATAAGCATTTACGTCGTCAAAATGATGCCGCCAATGATAAGTACGATTCACCCACCATACACTAGGAATCGTTACCAAATCCCCCGGCTTATGAGTATAGTCGGTTTCAACTTTGCCTAGAAAATACCTTAAAGATGCTCCATAAAGAAAAGTCGCCGCATAAAGTACCCCCAACCACAAACCTATCGGATGAAAAATAGTGGCGATCGCACTCAACACGATTAAAAGTAAAATAGATTCAACAATATCGTGATAAAGCTGGGAATCTTTATAGGCTTCTAAAGAAATGATTGATAAATCCCGCTTGTACACTTGATGATGTTTGTTATGCCATGGTGCAAGCCATTTCACGTGATGACAAGCAGCGTGATAGCTATCTCTAACCACCTCAGCAATCAATATTGACAGAAATCCCCAAACGGCAAACTGTAAAACAGCATACGTCGCCACAACCCAATTAATCTGTAATCCTGCTCCCATCACGGTTTTAATCTCAGTTAATGTTTGTATTATGTATTTTTGTTAAATACACCATACATTCTATTTTTCACTAAAAAATCACCAAGATTAAAGATATACCGCGAACAGTTTAACAAAACGGCGGTATTCCCCATCCGTCTAAACGGTGGGGATGATGTGCACGCCGAAAGAAGGAGATTCGATGTCCCCTTCTTTGACGCCGGATTGTTCCTGTGTTGCATATTTCAAAATAGATTTAGAAAATAAGTTTTAAATTTCATGAAAATAAAAGGTGGACAATATTGCCCACCTCTAATGCTGCTATCCAAGTAAAACTATTAGCTTACTTTTTCTGCTGTTGACTGCGTAGATTACTACGCCATTCATTTAATGTTTTCTTCTGGGTGGCATTTAAGACTCCTTCCATTTGTTTCTGGGAATCTTCCATAATGGTTTTCAATTCATTCTGCTGTTTCTGGGTAAACTGGATCGATGCAAAAACCTGACGCGCATTTTTACCAGCTTGCAAATCAGTTTGGATTTTTTGACGTTGCTCGGGTGTGAGAACGTTTTGAATCTTGGTGCGAGTATTGGTGCGAATTTTATTAATTTCGCCAATTTGCTTCTGAGATAGCTTTAAGTCTGGGGGATTTTGGGGTTTGGCTTGAGAAACTCTTTGTGGTGCATTAGAGTTCACTTGGGCGTTTGCAGCTAAGGGAGTGATACTAAAAGCAATGGCGATCGCACCAGCGAAGAGGGATAATTTTTTAAGCTTCATTAATGCCTCGTGGATTTATCCTTTTTAATGTAACTATTATAGAAACTCATTGCCCTAAGCCCATGAGTATAATCTGGGTTAAATCAGATTCTCTACCGTAGTTTTCTACTTACCTTAGCAGAATTTTTGGATAAGTCACGCCACATCTGAAGAGAAGAATAAAAAGGGAGTGTCAAATCCCCTTTTACTCAAGGAACACAGCATAATTAACTTTTTTAAAAAGAATATTTGAACAAGAGTTGAATCAGTTAGCGATCGCGTTGTTGACGGGAATCCTTAACGGCGGCTACGACGATTTTCACGCATTTGTTGAAACTGTTCTTTTTGTTCGTCGGTTAGAATTGCTTCAATTTGGCTTGTTTTTGATTCTTTAATTTTCTTAAGTTCTGCTTTTTGATCTTCGGTTAAATTTAAGGTACGCCATACCCCGCGTTTTTTCTGTCCGTTTGCTTTGGCTGTTTCCAATTTTTCTAACTGCTCTTGTGTGAGGATTTCTTTCATTTGAGCGCGAGCATCTTCCTTAATTGCCTGCATTTGAGTTTTTTGCTCGTCAGTCAAATTTAAGCGCTGTAATTTACCTTGTCCTTTGGCTCTGGAAATAACTACAGAATTATTTGAACTGGTTTGTACGTTAGCAAATGCAGCGCCTGCGGTACCTATAGTCAAAATGGTAGCAAAAATTAAAGATGTACGCTTGAGATTTAACATGATATTTGCTCCAATGTAAAATAATTTCGTGATTGACTATTTTTTTACTCTTGGCAGGCATATTCCCTGCCAACTCTTACGGAATTGACAGGCACCCATAAGAATTTTTTAGGAGAAAAAAAATCTCATGGGAACCCTTGACAATATTAGCTATTGCGTTGTTGACGGCGGCTACGACGATTTTCACGCATTTGTTGAAATTGTTCTTTTTGTTCGTCGGTTAAAATTGCTTCAATTTGGCTTCTTTTTGATTCTCTAATTTTCTTAAGTTCTGATTTTTGATCTTCGGTTAAATTTAAGGTACGCCATACCCCGCGTTTTTTCTGTCCGTTTGCTTTGGCTGTTTCCAATT
>JBCBQE010001065.1:0-2464 GCA_039820385.1 Cyanobacteria bacterium J06635_10 | reverse complement strand
GTGAGACAATAAATATATAAAGATAAGGATTTTTTTATAATGGGAATATTGCTAAAATTTTTAAAGACAGCAATATTCCCATTATATTAATTACCTCTAGAAAAATAATATCACAAAAGCGTTACCTAAAATAAAAAAATCGCGCCTTCTTATTTAAGCTGTAAAAAAAAGAGTATTGAAAAATACTGAAAAAAATCAAAAAGCAGTATTTTTATAGAAAAAAACGGGGGGTTATAGAAATTGTCTTTGTGATTAATAACACAATTTGAGGAGAACCCAAATAAATAATTAGCATTAAGTTAACTGTGGAAATAACCTTGATGCGATAGCCGCAGCAAAGCTGAACGCGTGCGCATGGGCATTACGGGCTTATCACACAATAAAAACCGGACTCAGGGCATAACGCACCATTCTCCTTGCTAAGAAAAAGAGAGTATTGAAATTTACTTCATCAATCTGGGAACTATAGTTGTAACCATTCCTCTACCTAAAAGGTGCGAGGCTTTATCCCCCTCCCAACACTACTCGTAATACAGGTACGTACTCATGTTGTTTGCGGAACTTCGGGCGAGGTTACGGTTAACGTTCTTGATGTACTCACCCCCTCGCCCCATAGCTCAATTTTCGCAAATACTCGCAATCTACTCAGTTACTGGCAAGCCTTGGGAACGAGCTAATCCCCTGCGTTAAGCCAATTTCACCGTTTTTTAATTATACTATAAAAGCCGTGCTTCTAGCACGGGGTTTCAGACCCAAAATTTTCGATGAAAAAGAAACTAAAAATTCCTAACTCATAACTCCTAACCCTCACTATGTCCGAGCAACAACCACGCACCCGTCAGGAACTTTACGAACAAGTACGCAACTTAGGTAGAGAGGAATTCATCCTCGAAGAAATGATCCGCTATGGTTTTTGGTCTCCTCAAGGTACCATACCAGAAGATCCAGCGGATGAAATTCGCCGTGCCGGAGAAATTCGTCAGGAATTGCAAGAGTTACGGCGAGAAAGCAGTCGTCTGCAAAACGAACAACATCTGCGAAAAGAAGCCTTGAAAAAACGGCTTGCAGAATCAAGAAAAAAGCAGCAGGAAACTAAAGAAAGACGAGAAAAAGAACGTTTAGAGCGTGCGCAAGCTTGGCAGCAGAAAAAAGAACGTGAAATTATTTATCTTGGTGAAGAGGTTTCTACTGGTTTAAATAACGGTGAAGCAAATTTAGAACGGTTGCAAAATAATAATTTACCTCTGTGTAACACCGCCGAAGAAATTGCTACAGCCATGGGAATTACTATCGGAAAGCTGCGTTTTTTAGCATTTAACCGCAAAACTTCCACCGTCTCCCACTACATTCGCTTCAAAATGCCCAAGAAGACTGGGGGAGAAAGATTTATTTCAGCACCGATGCCGAATTTAAAGCAAGCGCAACATTGGATTCTAACTAATATTCTCAACAAGTTGGAAATTCACGAAGCTGCTCACGGTTTTTGTCAGAAACGTTCTATAATAACAAATGCGACTCCCCATGTTGGTGCTGATGTCGTAATTAACTTTGATTTAAAAGACTTTTTCCCCTCGATTTCTTATAAGCGAGTCAAGGGACTTTTTCAATCATTCGGTTACTCCGAAGCCGCTGCGACTATTTTCGCATTATTATGTACCGCCGCCGACGTTGAAAAATTGCAACTCGATGGTAAAACCTATTATGTAGCTCCAGGAGATAGACATCTTCCCCAAGGTTCTCCTGCAAGTCCGGCAATTAGTAATTTACTTTGTCGCCGTTTAGACAAGAGATTAACTGGTATGGCAGAGAATTTAGGGTTTAGATATACTCGTTACGCTGATGATTTAACCTTTTCAGCCTCCGGCGAACGCCTACGTCATATATGTAATATCCTCAAACGAGTAGAATCAATTATTACTCATGAAGGATTAGTAATTAATCAAGATAAAACCCGAATTTTACGAAACTCTCGCCAACAAGAAGTAACGGGAGTAGTAGTAAATGAAAAACTTAGTGTATGTCGAAAGACTTTAAAAAAATTCCGCGCTACCTTATATCAAATAGAGAAAGAAGGAATAGAGGGTAAGAGTTGGGGAAACTCGACAAACTTACTTGCTGCAATTACTGGCTTTGCGAATTTCGTAACAATGGTGAATCCAGAAAAAGGTAAAGAATTCCAAAAACAAGTTAAACGCATTAAGAAAAAATATGCTCGTAATAATTGAGCTGACAACGGCTTCCCCCTGAGTCGCAGCCTTGGGAATAAGGGCTAAAACCAACTCGATTCTTTTCACTGACAGAGTTTAGCAATGCAGAGAGTATTATTCTTGGGGTAGCGTGCCAAAGTTTTACTCCCGCAGCTAATGCTTAGTGCATCTCAAAGCCATTCATAAGAAAATCTCGGTATGTGGGAAACCCAGAGTCTTTAGACCTGGGAGGGAAACAACACGAGTGGTTTTAACCA
>JBCBQE010001064.1:0-2471 GCA_039820385.1 Cyanobacteria bacterium J06635_10 | reverse complement strand
ACCGTCGCACAGCCTTTTATATTGAGAATGGCTTAGATTTATGGTGCGTGACGGTAATTTCAAATAATTTCGTTATAGTTGATAAATGATTGTAACCGTCACACAGCCTTTTATATTGAGAATGGCTTAGATTTATGGTGCGTGACGGTAATTTCAAATAATTTCGTTATAAGTGATAAATGATTGTAACCGTCACACAACAAAAAATGTGACAGTTGTGTAATTTCTGGCTTCTTTTTAGCTTACTTAAAGTGTATTTGGATCGATTCCTTGTTGTTGTAATTTAGCTAAAAGTTCTTGAAGTTGTTGCTGGGTTTGTTCGAGTTGTTGTTGCTTTTGTGTGTTTAATTCTTCTGGTGTTTGATATCTATTACCATTTTCGTCGTACCAAAACAGCCATTCTCGGATTCTTCCTTGATAGATTCCTTGTTCTTTTCCCATACCTAAACCTATTTCTGGCATCCAAATTTTATCACCTGTTTGTAGAATATATTCACCGTCAATTAAACGATAAACTTCCAAACGTTGACGCTTGCGACGTAGGCGAGTCGGTGCATAAATAATGTAATATAATATCCCTAATTCGGCGTAATCTGTTTTCTTTTGTTCGTATTCCCCATTGTAGGTTTGGGAAACTATTTTTAAAGCTAAAATTGGAGGAATATTATCTTCTTCCCAAAGTACATAACTTGAACGTCCGTTTTCTCCTACAAAACGCTCTATATTTAAACTCAAAAAACCATCGGGAACAATCGGATTTTTACTGGGCTCGTAATAAATTCCCATGTTGATTCCAAAATACCAATCATCGCGGTTTTGCCAAATTGTTGACAAAATCGCTAATAGTAAGTTGGGTATTAATATTTGTAATTCGCTATCGACTGGGTTATCATCAGAATCGGGTAATTCTGCCGAAGATGGTAAGCAGTGTAAGGGATTGTATTGATACATGATGTTATCCCTCGATCAAAATTTGCGATCAGCCTAAAGGGTATGCGCTTGCCGATCGCGTTTAATGTTTATATTGTAATCAAATACATTCCCAAGCCAAAGCCTGGGAATATAACATCAAACTTCACACGGCACTTGCAGCAGCAGTTGGTGCTGCTTGCTCCGGTGCAATTCCTACTAACTTGGCGCTTAATTCCCACAAACGTTGTGCTTTATCATCATCCAAGGCTTCGTTAGAAACTTCCTGCTCGAAAGATTTTCTACCTTCCTTCTGACGATTTCCCCAACTATAATAAGAACCAGATTTATTGTATTCTGGATCTGCTACTACTGCTGCAACTCTTTCACCAGCCAATTCTTCCGATACATATCCGCCGGTGATATTCTTCTGAAATAAGGGGAATATCTTCTGGAATAAGGAATAGTGATTGCGGAATAAAGCTGTTTCAGCAACGCATCCAGGATACAGGGAACTAAATACAATTCCCGTAGAATCGTGATAGCGTCTGTGTAATTCCCGCATGGTTAAAACGTTGCACAGCTTACTATCTTTATAAGCCTTACCGGATTTAAATTTCTTACCGTTAATCATGGAAATCGGCGCTTTGAAACCTTCTTCAAAGCCTTTTAAATCTCCTAAATCTGGAGGTGCGGGAATGGGAATCTTTCCTCCCAATTCTTTGGGATTCGCCGTTACTGTTCCTAAAATCACTAATCTAGCTTCCTCTGCAGATGACTTTTGCAAGTCTTCTAACATTAAGTTGCACAATAGAAAATGTCCCAAGTGATTCGTGGCAACGCTTAATTCATATCCGTCTTCGCTTCGCATCGGCTCTTTTGATAACGGTAAATACACCGCAGCGTTACATACCAATGCATCGAGAGATTTACCGCTTTCCCGAAAAGTATTGACAAACTGACGCACGCTATTTAGAGAAGCCAAATCGAGATCCATGATGGTGTAGCTGTCGGATGACATTCCCACCTCGTTAGCTGCTCTTTGAGTTTTTTCCAGATTGCGACAAGCCATTACTACGTGCCATCCTTTCTTCGCCAAGGCTTTTGCAGCGTACAAGCCAACCCCGGAGGAAGCACCCGTGATGACAACCGTTGATTTGTGATTTGTTTCCATAATCTTAAAACTCTATTTATCAAGGTTGATTGTATTTATGTTCTCACAACTCGTTTATTTACTATCGTTTTTGTTAAGAGTGCTTTACGATTATTAAGATTATTAAGGAATATTTTCGTAAAATAAATTTACATTTCTGCTGGTGGTTATCAATATGACAGGATAATTCTATTCGTCGTCTTTGAGATTGCCATGTCTCACGCAATCAAACAATAAGCATTCACAAGATTCTGACAAGTATTGGTTGTTTATATCTATATTTGGCTTATTTGATGCAAATTCTGTTTCTAAATTTGTTAATTGATTGATTTCTGATTAAAGCTCAATTATTTCTTCTTGTTTTTCTTATTCACTATCAACTTCACAGTATATAAGATTATAATTAATT
>JBCBQE010001063.1:0-2473 GCA_039820385.1 Cyanobacteria bacterium J06635_10 | reverse complement strand
GTGTAGAGACGTAACAGTGTTACGTCTCCTGCAATGTGAAATCATAATTTCATATTACGATTGTGCAACGCCAAAATAATCTTACAGAATTGATGACAATGGAAGTCCACGGTTTTTAATTGTGGGATGAAATTGGAAAAGGCACAGTGGCGTGCCGTAAAATGATATGGTTTACTAGGCGTTGCTGCAATTTTACTATGAATTGCATTTATATATATTTTGTCAAAAACATGAAACCGATGTCTCGACGTAACAGTATTAGGTCGTAAGCAATGCGAAATCATAATTTCATATTACGATTGCACAACGCCGTTTACTAAGTCAGTACAAGCGTAGCACGTGCCCTTGGGCTTATAGGCAATTCATTATTCTTATAGTTTTTAACAGCTTTGTTCAGCCTTTTTCAGTTTTCAGGAGGATTAGAGGACACGCGATCGCAATCATGGCGATCGAATTTACGGAATTAATTGAGTAATGGAGCTGATTAGATGATGTTGTAATAATTCCCAGTGCGACTTTATCTTGACTCAGGGATGGTTTACTTTGCTGGCTGACAATTAAACACTAATGGGTTGTCGCTAAATGGATTGGATTCGATGACCGTAATTTCTATATGGTTAGGTTCTTGCGCTGCAAAATCCGCTATTCTTATTTGATCGAAAAGCTGTTTTAATTGGTGCGATTATTCAAACTTCTTGTCTTTTGATGATAATTGTTATTTTATTTCTGAAACCTTGGGGTAAACGGAATATTTTGAGTCAAGGGTACCCGTCAAGAACAAAATTCCTCCGCAACTTCATAAGCATACTTATTGTAATAATTCGGAATATTGAAAAACTCGATCGTTGGATTTTAACAATTTTTTTAGTAATTCATAGAATAGCATAATTTCAATTTTGCAACTTGATAAAACATAATTAAGTTAATTTTTTCTTTTTTTAGTTAAATTTTGAGTACTTTCGTAAATTACAAATAAAATAGTGACAAAAAAGAATAAAGGATGAAGATCAAAAATTTTCGACTTCATCCTTAATACTTAATCCTTTAAATTGATTCCTTAGCGGAACATGCTGCTTACAGAAGTATCTTCGTGAATCCGCCAGATAGTTTCTCCTAAAAGATTCGCAACAGAAAGCTTTACTAACTGAGGGAAGTTTTTACTGTCGTCTAAAGGAATTGTATTAGTGACAATCACTTCTTCAAATAAACCACTTGAAAGTCTTTCAATTGCAGGTGGAGAGAAGACAGCGTGAGTTGCACAGGCATATACCTGACGCGCTCCTTCTTCACGCAGTAAACGCGCTCCTTCACTAATAGTTCCGGCAGTATCAATCATATCGTCTACCAACACCGCTGTTTTACCTTTAACGTCACCAATGACGTTAAAGACTTCAGCTACGTTGTGTGCTTGGCGGCGTTTATCGATAATTGCTAAAGGTGCATCATCGAGCTTTTTCGCAAATGCTCTAGCCCTCGCGACACCACCCACATCTGGGGAAACAACGACAATATCTGATAAATCTTTACTTGCTAAATAGTCTAAAATTACTGGGGTACTGTAAACATGGTCTAAGGGAATATCGAAATAACCCTGTATTTGTGCCGAATGTAAATCCATTGCCAAAATGCGGTTTGCACCTGCTTGGGTAATCAAGTTCGCTACCAATTTGGCTGTAATTGACTCTCTTCCCGCCGTTTTTCGATCTGCGCGAGCGTAGCCATAATAAGGAATTACTGCTGTTACCTGTCGCGCAGAAGCTCGACGACAAGCATCAATCATTATTAGTAATTCCATCAAATTGTCATTCACCGGATGACAACAGGGCTGGATTAAATAAACATCACAGCCCCGAATCGATTCCTGTATTTGAACGTAAAGTTCCCCATCCGCAAATCTTTTACGAATCATCGGCCCCAAATCCATACCCAAATAACGGGAAACTTCTTGGGATAATTGTAAATTGGCAGAGCCAGAGAATAGTCGCAGACGATGATTTTCTGTCAGCCCTGTGGCAGCTGGTTGTACTCTTAAAGTGGTAGTACTAAGCACAGCAGATCCTCGTTGTGCATTCATAGCAATCTTATCATTAGAGGTTTTGCTTATCTAACTTAAATATTCCGAAGAATTCGATGTTCCCTATTCAAAAGCTTAGATTTATATGCTGAAACATTCCTCCATAAAACTACGTATTTCTGTAAATTTGATAATCATCGAAGCCAAATAAACCATTGTCAGCTTAGCTGATATTAACGGACCTTACCATACTTATTTTTAGTTTTTTTGTTTTAGAGAAAAAATTATATAGGATTATTAATTGAGCTTCAACCCCTTTATTTTATAGGTTTTACAAAAGTCAAAGAATCGCTTTATTCGTTAGCGATCGAGCAATATCATATATCCATAGGGTTTAAATTCATCTCCTATGCAAGTTTTGATCGTTGAAAACTACATCCGGTTTTCAATATTTGCAAG
>JBCBQE010001062.1:0-2488 GCA_039820385.1 Cyanobacteria bacterium J06635_10 | reverse complement strand
GTAAAATCTTTCGTAACTGTAGATATGCTCTTATCTGATGCGATTTTACAACTAAAGATGGCTTCTATCCTCATATGGCTACCGATATTCATCACAGTAATGGATTCGTTTATTCGGTATTAGGTAGAAGTAATGAATTAGTTGTAAAATCTTTCGTAACTGTAGATATGCTCTTATCTGATGCGATTTTACGAAGGGTACCTCTCGTACTTCTATCTGCTAGATATATCGCACCAGTTGCTTGATCGATAGTTAATCCTGCTGCAAATGAAGGTAATTTATCGAAATATACAGACTCAGTAAAACCTGTTACTAGTATCTTAGCTTTTAACACTTGACTAAATGATTTTAAAGTATTGGTCTTAAAAGGTAGAGAAATTTTGACATCACCTTTAGTAACCTCTAAATCCCAATTCCCTCCAAGTTCAGAATTACCCGTTTTAGTCTTAGAAGCCGCAATATTCGCACCAGTAAAATCATGCAATTTCTCTACAAACTCTTCACCAGCATCTCCAGAAGCAACATGACAACCATAAATAAGTAAATTTTGACAAGACCAATTATTTAATTGTTGCTTGTAATATTCAAAATTACCAAGATTTAATTTGCTATTACCCAAATAAAGACAACCGGGTGAACCATGAGAAACAATATGAACGGTGTCTAATCTACCTTTTTGTGCGAGTATCTCAGTAATTTGTGCTATTCCATTGCGCTTAGAATCAATAACAATCGTTTCAATATCTTTGAAGACTCCATTAATTAGAAATTCATAGTGTTCAACTGAAGAATCAATCAAAAGAATATTTGCGATTTCGTTGTTCATATTGTATTTGAGTTGTTTTATCAATTTTCACTGCTGTGACGAAATTCTGAAAAGAAATACAGCAGTTAAAATTTTTTCGAGTAAGGTTTATAGTGCTAAAGCGCAATTACAAACCTTGATTCAAAAAAATTGCATTTATTATCTATTAACTATTATCCGGATAATTTATATAAAATTCTACAATGATTTTTCGGAAAATTTTTGAAAATTCAATTAAAAAAAAGTGTTTTATTATAAATTTTTCGGTTTACACTTAGATCCCACATTCCACACCCTAGGTGTCAAGGTAAATTTAGAATAAGACATGAAGAATTTAGAATTCTTACCCCATGGATGAATCGAGGAGCTCCTCAACAATGACAGAACTGTTTGTTTTTCTCCACGCTCGGCTACCGTTCCGTTGTATCCAGTTTATTTTCCCGTCACAAGTTCATAAATACTAAACAGTCGCAGCAAAAATAGTACTTGTAAAGCATTAAACATCTCAGCTTCAAAATCAACTCTGGTGCGATTGCAAAGCACATGCCCGAAGGGCTTATCGCGAAGCGCATGAGTGAGCGGCTTATCGCCTTGCCCATGCCCGAAGGGCTTATTGCAATAGTTTTCGGTGTAAAAATAGCTTATCTTCCCAGAGAATCTGTTCTAGAATGCAAAAACTATAACTTTGGGAACACTTTTTTACCAGAAATCATATGAAACGCCGAGAAATTATCAAAAAAACAGCGATCGCAACTGCAACTACTGCGACTATTGTTTCCTGTAGCAGTGGTAGTAATAGTGGAACTACTGCCGGTAGTTTACCTAACGTGCGGTGGAGAATGGCAACTAGCTGGCCCCAGTCTTTAATAATCTACAGTGGCCCGGAGACCATTGCCAAGCGCGTCAAAGAAATGACTGACGGGCGTTTTACCATTACTCCTTCAACTGCTGGTGAATTAGCCGGTGCAACGGAAGTACTTGATGCCGTACAAACAGGTGCGGTACAGTGCGGACATACGGCGAGTTACTTTTATATTGGTAAAAGTCCTGCTTTAGCCTTTGCTACTTCCATTCCTTTTGGTTTAACTCCACAGCAACAAAATGCTTGGTTATACCACGGAGAGGGACAAAAAGCAATACAGGAAATTTATAATAATTTTAATATCATTTATTTTCCGGCTGGTAATAGTGGAACTCAGATGGGAGGATGGTTTAAGCGTGAGATTAAATCAGTTTCCGATTTAAAAGGATTAAAAATGCGCATTCCCGGCTTGGGTGGGAAAGTAATGGCGCGTTTGGGTGTTAACGTGCAAGTATTACCGGGAGGAGAAATTTATTTAGCCTTAGAGAGGGGTGCAATTGATGCAGCAGAATGGATTGGACCTTATGATGATGAGAAACTAGGTTTAAATAGAGCTGCACCATTTTATTATTATCCCGGTTGGTGGGAACCCGGTTCAACTTTAGATGTTTTAGTTAACCGTGGTGCTTGGGAAAAGTTACCGGAAGAATACAAGCAAATCTTTAAAACTGCCGCTTATGAAGCCAATATGGACATGTTGGCAAGATATGAAGCTTTGAATGGAGAAGCATTAGCTAAATTAACTAGTGGCGGTACTAAGTTAGTTGCTTACAGTGACGATATTTTGCAAGCAGCACAAAAAGCCAGCGTGGAAGAATTAG
>JBCBQE010001061.1:0-2495 GCA_039820385.1 Cyanobacteria bacterium J06635_10 | reverse complement strand
CGTAACAGTGTTACGTCTCCTGCAATGTGAAATCATAATTTCATATTACGATTGTGCAACGCCGGATTCTAAATATCTGAAATCCTAAATTTTTAGTTATTGCAGCTGTACATTCTAAAAATGATTGAGGAATGCTATATCATTATAATGGTTGATTAATGGGGATATGCTATATAGTATCTACCCACGGTAAGGTATTTTTATGACAAAGCCTAAAATCTCTAAAAAAGTATCTACAGCTTTGATGAATTCCTTGGGTGCGGGGGTAGTACCCAGAGTTGGATTAGAACATATAGCAGTAGGTAGAGAAAAAGAACTATTGAGCCTTTTACAAAACATCGAAGATGTTGCAGAAGGAGTGGCAGCATTTCGGTTTGTAATTGGTAATTATGGCTCTGGTAAAAGCTTTATGCTGCAACTAATTCGCAATCAAGCGATGGAGTTGGGTTTTGTGGTGACTGATGCCGATTTATCTGATAAAAGACGATTGGCGGGAACTAATAATGAAGGCTTAGCTACCTACCGAGAATTAATGAGTCGTGTGGCAACAAAAACTCGTCCTGATGGTGGTGCTTTTGTTTCCATTTTGGAAGGATGGATTAATAAAATTCAACTAGAAGTAGTCAAAGAAAGCGAAATACGCCCGGAAGATGAGGGCTTTGATGATGCAGTAGAAACGAAAATTAGAGAAGTAGTTCAATATATAGAAGATTTAGTCCACGGTTTTGATTTTGGTAGCGTCATTATTGCTTATTGGCGCGGGTATCGCTCGGATGATGACAATCTGAGAAATGCCGCATTGCGTTGGTTGCGCGGAGAATTTAATACAAAAACAGAAGCAAGGGCGGCTTTAGGAGTACGAGTAATTATTGACGACGAAAGTTGGTATGACTACGTAAAGTTACTAGCTAAATTTGTCGCGGAAATTGGTTACAAAGGGCTGTTAGTTTTGTTAGACGAAGCCGTACATTTATATCAAATTTCACCCACAGTAAGTCGAGAGAAAAACTATAACAGACTACTGGGAATTTTCAATGATACAATGCAGTGTAAAGCCGAACATCTGGGCGTAATTATTGGCGGAACTATAAAGTTTTTAGAAGATCCAAATCGGGGTTTATTCTCGGATTCAGCTTGGCGAAGACGTACAAAGGAAAGTCGTTTTGTCGCAAAGGCAGGCGTACAAGAATTTAATGGCCCCGTTATGAAGTTGAATCCCTTAAGTGAATCAGAAATTTTGACGCTGTTAGAGAAATTAGCTGATATTCACGCTCTCAACTACAATTATCCAAAAACTTTAACTACCAATGATTTAAAAGAATTTATCAAAGAGATTATTAACCGTTTAGGTGCGACAGCTTTACTCACACCGGGTGAAATTGTCCGCGATTTCGTCAGTGTATTAAATATCTTGCATCAAAATCCCCAAATTACTTTGGGTAAGATAATTCATGATTCAGAATTTAAACCTACCAGCCTAAGTGTAAATGCAGACGTTGATGAAGATGATGTCGCATCATTTACTTTGTAATGGACTAAATCTTTTTAGATTGTGAAATTATCAAGTATAGGCTGAAATCCAGATTAAGCTTAGCAATCGAAACTGATATTAATGGTAGCTGTACTAGGAACGGTAATCAGCGATCCCGATATCTGGTGAATTGTAAGTGTTTTATTTAACAAAAACATGTAATTAATTTGTTCGTAATGAGCTTTATTGCAATCCATGGCAAGATACCATTTTTTGGTGTATCTGAATTAGTTTAGATTAAATAATTCCAACATATTCCGCGATCGCAAAGTATTTAATGAGACAGTAATTATCCTGATTATCTAATTTTTTACCTGCCTAAAGGTATGAAAAAAATCTTTGTTAAATAGGTTGGCGCAATTAAAGCAATGTGAGTGTAAACTTTGACAGGGAAAAAGGTCAAAGGTGTGTATGTTAGAGCTCTTAACTACTAACTTCCCAAGCTCCCAGCTAAGTTCATGCTCCATGCCTATAGCATCTCTATATCTTATAACTCGTAATCTCTATGCAACTTGTTCACGGCTTACATTTTAGGAACCTACGCGGAGATTTGTTTGGCGGTTTAACTGCTGCAATCGTTGCTTTACCCTTAGCTCTAGCATTTGGGGTGTCAGTTTCACCAGAAGATGGAGCGATTATGGGGCTGTACGGTGCTGTTTGTACCGGTTTTTTTGCAGCATTATTTGGCGGAACTCCATCCCAAATTTCCGGTCCTACTGGCCCAATGACAGTAGTAATGGCGACAGTATTTAGTACTATTACCAGTAAAAATCCGGAAACGGGTTTGGCAATGGCTTTTTCGGTAGTGATATTAGGAGGATTATTTCAAATCCTCTTTGGAGTATTGCGCTTAGGAAAATATATCACCTTAATACCTTATACTGTAATTTCCGGCTTTATGTCGGGAATTGGGTTTATTATTTTATTTATAGAAATCGGACCATTTTTTGGACATCAAGGTTCG
>JBCBQE010001060.1:0-2496 GCA_039820385.1 Cyanobacteria bacterium J06635_10 | reverse complement strand
GGTAGATGCCTGCTTTCATTCGCTTTATTCCCTAAAAATTCCCTAAATGTTTTCTCAAAATCGTTCAATACAAACAATGTCTATTCCTTACAATGTTTGTATTTAACAATATTAAACTTTTAGGGAATTTAAATCAATTAGAAACATATGATGAACCCACACGAATAAACCCACAGCACAAATAGCCAAACTAGAATAAACAATGATTTTGTATCCAAAGATTGGTTTGCGTGCGTGAACTGGAATCACATCAGAAAGAATTCCGAAGATAGGCAGAATCATTAAATAAACTGCCGGATGGGAGTAAAACCAGAATAGATGCTGGTAAATAACTACATTACCCCCTGCATCTGGTTTAAAGAAGGAAGTTCCAAAGTTAATATCAAATAACAGCAGTACTAATCCTGCCGCCAATACTGGTGTAGAAAGAAGTGCCAATAATGAAGTAGCTAAAATTGCCCAGCAAAATAAGGGTAATTCATCCCACTTCATGGAAGGAACTTTCATCTTCCAGATGGTAACAACGAAGTTCAACGAACCCAAAATTGAAGAAGTTCCAACCAAAACAATGGCGAGAATCCACATACTTTGAGCTGTGGTTGCTGTAATTAAACTTAATGGTGGATAGGCTGTCCAACCCGATTGGGAACCACCAAAGTAAAAACTACCCAAAACCAAAGCACCAGCAGGTGGGTTTAACCAAAAGGCGATCGCGTTCAATTTTGGGAAAGCCATATCCCTAGCACCAATCATCAACGGTACTAAGTAGTTCCCAAAACCACCAATTGCACTAGGAACAATCCATAAAAAAATCATGATTGTTCCGTGATTAGTCAGAAAAGCATTATACAGGTTGGGATCGAGTACATCTGCATCAGCTGTAGCCAATTCGGCACGCATGGCTACAGCCATCAATCCACCAATGAGATAAAAAATAAACGATGTCACTAGGTATTGGATACCAATTACTTTGTGATCTACGTTAAATGTGAAATAGTGATACCACTTCCATGCATCTGGATGATCGTGAGCAGCCACTTGATGTTCAGTATTTTGTGGATGTTCTAATTGCGTCATGAGCGATTTTCGCAGGGTAAAAGTAAGTTGTGAAAGAGGGGGTAGAAAAAAATAATTAATTTTCCATCCCCAATCCATTATTGGCAATGCCCAATATCAATTTATTTTTGAATTTGAGCAAGAATTGCTGAGTTAATCCCCATTTCTGAATTGTAGGGAGTAAGGTATTCAGATGGTGATAATTGTGCAGGGTTAACTGCAACAGTTTCTGAGGATTCTTGTTGTGCAATGCGGTTTTCTTGCAACCAGCTTTGATATTCTTCGGGGGTGTGAACAATTACTTGAGTTCTCATCGATCCGTGATAACCGCCACATAATTCTGTACAAACTACAGGATAAGTTCCTACTTTGGTAGCAACAAATCGTAATTCAGTGGACATACCAGGAATCGCATCTTGCTTTATGCGGAATTGCGGTACCCAGAATGAGTGAATTACATCTGTAGCGGCGATGTTCAACTTTACGTCAGCGCCTATTGGTACGTGCAATTCACCTGACATGATGCTCTCTTTGGGATAGTTAAATATCCAAGCGAATTGCATTCCCGTAACATCTACAACTACATCTGCTGATTTATGTTGCTGCGTGGGGGAACCTTGAATACCAATTTGTCTATCGTTTGAGGCTGTATCTTCTGATATTGAAGGAGCTTCACTCATAGTTGCCGCAATTGCGCTTCCACTATCAGAATATTCGCGACTTTCAGTCGTGGTGGGGCTAAGGGATGCAAACCCTCCCATCTGCTTGTAAACATCAACGCTGTAGATACCTAAAGCAAAAACGATTATTGTCGGAATTGCAGTCCAAAATATCTCTAACGGCAGGTTACCTTCAATTGGTTCCCCATCTGAGTCATCATCTTTCGGTTTACGAAATTTAATCGCGAACAATAAGATAGTTCCTTGTACCACCAAAAATAAGGCAATGGCGATCGCGAACATCAGATTAAAGAATCCGTCTACTAAGGGTGCTTGTTCGGATGCTTGTACTGGTAATAGATTATGAGTTTGACTAACCCAAAAACCTACAAGTGTCACAAAAACTCCAGCAATCAGAGTTAATAATGAAACAGGAATTTGTTGCATAGCTACCTGCTGTATAAAACGTCATCTAATAATAGCGATGATTTTAGTTTGAATCGCTTTGTGTAGTCTAGTGTCGAGATTTTTAATTTACCGTGCTTTTATTCCTGTGTTTGAGTTGATTCTTTCTAGAAAGCGTAAGCAGGGCAAACTAAAAAGAGATTGGTGCAAGAATTTTAATTTATTCTGCTATTCCAAATTACCAATAATATACTTGTCATTTTAGTTTATTTCGTTACGTTTTCAAGGCATTTTTAGAAGTTATATAGCTGATTATCTTTACATACCTAAAATACAGTAGTTCTATATTAAGATATTACCTGGTTCCATAATGTTG
>JBCBQE010001059.1:0-2499 GCA_039820385.1 Cyanobacteria bacterium J06635_10 | reverse complement strand
ATTTGATTCTTCATTATAAACAGGAATTACTACGGAAATTTCAACATCTTTTTCTGAATTAGATACCACAATAAATAACCTCTTGTTGCTGTTGTCAAAAAATAAAGACAGATTAGATTTAGAGAATAAATTCTAAAATTCACGTACATTAACAACACCCTTAAAAAATAACGATGAATAACATCATACAGAACGTTCTAAATATAAAAGTTTATTTTTATATGCAGGTTTTAGTTTGTATTTTTTTTCTAGTTCGCGTTTAACTGATTCTGGTGTTTTGTATAAAAACACATCTTTGAATTCTGTCGGAATTTCTGGTACGTTCGGGTCAATTATTAGTTGAAGTTTGACTTTTGGATCTAATAAGTGACTCATCACCATAATGTCACCAAAAGTACCACCACCGTTGTAAGAAAGTTCACCGCTGACTACTAATGGCATATCTGCTTGATTAATAATCTTAGCCATTTGTTGTTCTTCAAGAATCCGTGGGTTAACTGATTTAATGGCACCAGATAAAACCCCTACTACCATTAGGCTGACAGCTAGGATTCTCAACTTTCTTTGCAACCCAAATTTGATTTTTGTGGAAGTGAACCCAATAGATAGTAAATAAGCTACAGCAACTTGGCTTCCCAGATAAGTCGGAACAAAATAACGAGCATTAGTCGAGCGTATTCCGCCAGAAATTAAATCAGCTAGACCTAAACTAAGTGAAATTGGTACAATTAAAGTGACAACAAATAGCCATACTTTTTTGGGAGTTTGTCGCCATAAGACATAAATTGAGTATCCTATTAGTAGTGTCATCACAATGGCGATCGCAGTTTTTAGAGAACCTGGAAGCCAAAAATTAGTTTCAAAAAAGACAGATTGTAGATTTAATATCCAACGTTTTACTAAATCTTTTACAGGCAGTGACGTATCCATCCAGGCGGTTACTTCCTTGATTTTGTCCAGATGAGTCAAAATCACCAAAATCCAGGGCAAAAAAGCCACAACCGCAATAAATGATGTTAGTAAATAGGTTATAAATTTTCGACTAAGTCGGAATCCCTCAGTAAAAGCCACATAAATTCCATGGCCAAACATAACAAATACAGAAAATACAGCAGAATAAAGCCCCACTATTGTAGTTACTGCGTAAATTATCCATGATGATTTTGTGTCTAATCTCATTGCTCGCAGTAGCGACACGCTCATCAACAAAGTTGTTACTCCCCACAAGCTATACTCTCGTATTTCTTGTGCGTAATGTATCTGGAAAGGAGAGATAGCTGTTAATCCTACTGCTATCCATGCTGTCAAAGGTGACTCGAAAAGTTCCAGGCAAAGCCAGTAGATAAAAGGAAGTGCTAATAAGCTAATTAGAACAGGTAAAATTCTATTTATAGTCACAGAGTCACCGAACCATTGGTTCCAAAACCTTGTGATTACAAAGTAAATGGGTGGATGATGTTGATCCTCTTTTACCAAACCATTGATTGTGCCAAATAAGTTTTTATCCGAATTGACACTTTGATACTGTCGTAACTCTTCAACTCCAATTACATCGCCATTAAATACTTGTTGGGTAACTTCCGGTACTGTATAACCAGAGGTACGCAGTAAAGTATAAGTTTCATCATGCCAATAAGCTCTTTTTTCTAGATTGGCAAATCTAAAAAATACACCTAAAATTAATAGACTGATAATCAGAATTCTCAACCAAATAGGAGGAAGTTGCCATCTTTGTTTTAGTGTTTTGTTCATATTGCGTGAATATCTATAAACACTAAGTAGTATCAAATAAAACTTCGTTCATGGCAAGAATCTTTTTATACCTCGATTATAAAGTTTTGACGTAACCATGTGAGGCAATTATGAATTTCTAATTAGCTTCTTTGCCCGACTTACCAATGGTAGTGAATCTAATTGATTTTTTATTTTTGCTTGAGGGCTTAGCTTGCTAACATACAGCTTTGGTGTTGAATTTAGTGAATCAGGAGATGAAGAAGCTTCTGCATGTTTTTGGTAAACTAAACAAGCTCCAACTCCCAATTCGCGGTTAGAATTTTCAAAACAAAGATTTACTGATAATAAGCCATGTCTTCTGAAGAATGAATGGAAAATTTCTTTTGTCCAAATGTTAGGTTTTCCTGCTATTAACAAAAAGGCTGATTCAGCAATAGTCGGTTCAACTTCCTTCCATAGCTGCTTCATTGCGGCCAAGGTATCCGGTAAATCGACCATAATCATCTGAAATTGAGATAAATCCTTCTGTTGTGAAGGTAAGCATTCCAGATAAACCTGTTCTTTAACACCGACTTTATCGCACCAATTTTCCACATCAGCTAAAGCTTCTGAGGAATTAACATAAGTAATATCTAAACGAGGTAAGTCGGCTAAATCTGATAGCAGTTCTTTATTTGCACCCTTCCAATAAAGAAGTTTAATTCGGGAGTTAAGACGATGGATTTCTTGAATCAACTCGTAAGTCTTTAAGCGAATATCAAAGGC
>JBCBQE010001058.1:0-2509 GCA_039820385.1 Cyanobacteria bacterium J06635_10 | reverse complement strand
TTTTCATGATACATCCAACTACTTTCATCCACATTATCGGTGGTGAGAAGAGAATAAATATCCAAGTGGCAATTATCCATCCAAAAATAATTGCTGTTTTGAAGTACATTGCTAAATTATCTCGGCGAGCAATATTCTCAGATTGAAAATAAGCATTGACTCGTTTATTCAACTCTTTTCTAAAACCAATATTTTTGGCAAAAGTAACTCTAGTAGTTTGCGTTTGTATCATGAAAAACTTTTTCTGGCTGAATTAGCAGATTGCGGGCGGGTAGAATACCTAAAAACTAGGAAAATCTCTATTGTATTTAAGTAAGATCTATATCTAGACTTAGCCTTATTATTCCACAAAAAATATACGCCCGTTCTACTATAACAGTGTCGAGGCGCAATGATTTATTACTATATTTCTCTAGAGTTTTATAGTTATATTAATCTCAAAACCTTCCATTACCTTGGACAATATGCTTGAGTGTAGTTAAACTTTCTAAACCAATCAATCCTCTACGATGTCCTTTTTGGTTTGACATTCCTAAAAATACCGCATCTCCCCATAATGGATTGCGGCTAAAACGCGGGGAAGCATTGATATAAATAGAGGCGCTATTTACCCCTAGAGCGAACTGTCTACTTTCTTGGTAAGATTCAGTAACTATACAGTCGGCGTGTCCGCTACTGTATCGATTAATCCAAGCAATTGCCGTATCTAAGTTATCTACAAGTTTAAATGCAACTGTTTTAGTAAAATAAGCATCTCCCCATTCACGATCTTGGAGTGGCTCCAATTGGGGGAATGATTCTCTGAGTTCGGCATCTCCTCTAAGGTAAAAGCCTTTTTCCTGTAAGCTTTTTAATAAGGTACCTAATGAAGATGATAAATTTTGCCGATTAATTAATACCTTTTCAATGGCATTTACAGGATCTGGAGAACTTGCATGGCTCTCAATAATCATCCAGCGTACCATATCCACTAAATTACCATTCGGCGACCAATATAGGTAACAATTACCCATAGCCGATTTTAAAACTGGTGCTGTAGATTGACGTACTACCTGCTGTATTAGACTAGTACGTCCATAAGGAATAACTAAATCCAAATAACGTTCTTGAGTTACCAAATCCTGGATAGAAGTATGATGCTCAGCAGTAACCAATTCTACAGAGCCTACAGGTAATTGGGCTTCTGCAACAGCAATTTGTAGTATTTCAGCAATTGCCGCATTGGAGTGGCTTGCTTCAGTACTACCTTTAAGAATAATACTATTGCCGCTTTTGATACATAAGCCTGCTGCAATAGCTCCTAATTCTGGAAATGCTTCATAGATAAACGCTATTACTCCCAACGGTGTTGATTGAGAGTAACTTTGTTCTTCACCTAACTGGTATTCAGCAGTTCTCATCCGCCGTAGTGGATCTGATAACTCTTCCAACCTTTGCAAAATTTCCACGGCTGAATCTAAACGTTCGGGAGTTAACTTTAGCCAGTCCAAAATTAGTTCTGGCACCGCCATTTCCCGACAAGCTTCTAGATCCAAAGTATTTGCTTCTAAAATATCGTCAAACGAGCGTTCTAATGCCTCAGCCATCGCCATTAAAGCGCGACTGCGCTCTGCTCCTTTAGTGATGCTCAATTTTAGAGCAGCACCGTATGCGCGCTTGGCGATACGCGAAGCGTCGCTTTCGGCGATCGCCATAGGTTTGGGGTTTTGAGCAAAAGCATCCACAGTAAATAATCAGCGCCTTAACGTCTGTAGGTAAGCCAAACCATCAGTGCTGGTAGGATAGCCAATAGCACCGCTACCAGTGCCCAGGCAATAATGCCAGAACCACTCGCCAAACGCAATGCTAATGGTAACCATATAATCACTAGCACAAAAATAATACCGAGCGCTACTGGTAAGTAACTTTCTCCCAGTCGTGGATGGACAACTTTCCAGCCATTTCCAGTCCAACGCCAAGCTCGTTTGTAGGGATAAGTAGTAGAAAGTTGCTCTAGTACGCGAGCGTTTTCTTCTACCACGAATATCTGCTGACAGCGAGAGCAACCGAAGGCTTCTGTCAGAGTTATCGGGATTAAGCGTCCCCGGCGACGACAGGGACACGGATATTCATTGTTGAAGTCGATTTTTTCGGGCTTTTGTGGTTGCACTATATGGCTCTTTTTGTGGTTGAGCTAGTTTATAATCGGTAATCTTTTTAATATTCCCTTTAATTTACAATCTCCGCAGAACTGTCTAATACAGAATTCTCTGTGGGAACAATAATCGAAAGGGATAATTAGTTTATCCATTAAAACTTCTTTATATCATCAACCATGAAAGGCATTACTCTTTCTCTATACATATTTTTTATAGATTAACAATAATCATTTCACCACCCAGAGGTACAAGCAATATTCACCAAGCTCGAAGTGAAGCAGCTTTTACCATCATTTAGTGTAGTGCATCCTACTTAAAACAGATATTCAAAATGGATGATCTGTTTTAAGTAGGATGCACTACACTAAATG
>JBCBQE010001057.1:0-2513 GCA_039820385.1 Cyanobacteria bacterium J06635_10 | reverse complement strand
CCAGCCATGCTGGCGCTACGAACAGCCGCACGGCTGCGCCTAACGCCTTGGCTTATCCCGCGTAGCTGGGCTACGAGCATTTCGACTAGATCTCTGTGCTTTTCTGGGAATATAACTGGTTGCTAAATTACCTACATCTTGACTCTCCACACCGCTAAAAGCGGTGGGATTCATATGGCATAGTTAGAATATCCATATTATCCATTCTTTTAATCTAACAGGTTCCCAGCCTCACCCCGTTCTCCTAAAAGGAAGGGTGATATCTCCTTAACTGCGCCAAGGATTCCCATAAGAATTTTTTTAGAATCAAAAAATTCTTATGGGTGCCCGCCAATTCGCAGGTCGGGCGCTACACTTTCCAAGAGTCCCACGCTCACGGTTTTAAACTCTTGTACTGACTGAAGGTAATTATATCATTTCACGGCACTTAAAAGTACCTATTCCAATTTCATCCCACGTTACCCTAACGGGTCGTGCCGCGCTGAACGCGTAGCGTGCCCGCAGGGCATATGAAAACCGTGGGCTTTCATTGTCACAAATTCTGTAAATGGCTTTCGGAGCTTCGTAAGTAGTCGTGCAAAATTAATTAAACTTCAAGTGCCTGCGTTTATGCTTCGTTCCTCGCTTCGGACAATATATAATTAACTTTGCTTAAGTATTTTCATTGTTCGAGATAAAAAAAATGACACCTGCAATGATGCTTATGGATTCGACAGCAGCAAGAATTTGTGAGTTCCCAATTTTATCTATCAGTTCACTTCCTAATTGTGAATTATTCTGAATATTTTCTTCAATCTCAATAATTATGAAAATAGATATAACAACAGCGATAATGACTCCAATTGCTGTCAATAAGGAATTCTCCCGTTCTTTCATTGTTGAGTCTCCTTAACACTTAAATACAACTACGAATTTTATAAGTTGAGAATTCGATTTTGGTTATATTTATTGCAACCAAATTTCCACTCGACGATTCTTTTGTCGTCCTTCTTCAGAGTCATTAGAAGCAATTGGATTTTCTTCTCCAAATCCACGCACAATCTTTGGTGTAACTCCCTTGTCTCTCAAGAGATTAGCTACATATTCTGCTCTCTCTAGAGAAAGTTTTAAGTTTAGCTCTTCACTTCCACGATTATCAGCAAATCCACGAATGATGATATCTTTATCTTGAAAGTCCGGTTTTTGTAATAGTTTTACAATACGAGCGATGTCTTGTTCTCCTTTACTATCAAGCTGATTGGTATTAACTTTAAAGAACAGAGTAACCGGAATTCTAACAGCTTTTTTATCATCAGAAATAGAACAACTATTAATATCCTGTTCAAGATTTGCTACAGGAACAAAATCTTGACTTTCAACAATTTTTTGACCTTCAGGAGACAGAGAAAAATTGACAAAATTGCGACTTCTTATGTACTTCTCATTCTCTCCTTTTCTCCACCATTCTGGTAAATAGAGATAAAGTCGTCTAGAAAGCAGGTATTCCTCTGTAACCATAAAACATTTATCTGGTAAAAGAGGTTTTGTTCCATTATCAAAAATCTTAATTGCCTTTGCGTTTTCAATGTAGTTTTGGCTAATAAATCCAATTCCTTGTCTATCATTAGCAACACGATTGGATAACTGATTACTATCCTCAAAGTTTTCAGCATTAGATGAAATTCTCTTTCCATTTAAAGCTTTTTGTACAAATACTTCTCTTGTTCCGGAGTTCTCATCTCTGACGTAAAGATTGATTTTTCCGCTTTTTTGATTAGTAATCTTTTGCCAGTTTTTGATTTTACCCGAAAAAATTTCAGCAAGTTGCTTTAAACTTAGTTCTTCTATAGGATTGTCTTTGTGAACAATTATAGCTACTCCATCAATAGCAATCGTAGTTTCAAAGTCGTTTGAGAAGTTCTCTGCATTGAAATTCCTTAAAATTCTTGTCTTTTCACTTCTCTTAATTTTTCTTGAAGACATACCAATATCGCATTGATTTTGAATGATACATTTAAAACCAGTACTGGAGCCATATCCATGTATTTCAATTGCAATTCGTCGAAATCTTCCTCTACCGGTAACAAGCTTTTCAACTGGTTCTCTTGTGTTCTCTATCTTAACTTCGTCAGCCTCAAGTTGTTCCTCTAAAAATGCTTTTGCAAGTTCTGGTACTAATTCGGAACCAATTGTATTAGAACCATGAATTGTTAGATATGGAGCAGGGGAAGTCAATAATGAAATACCAGCAAAAATTACACTGGATATTGTGATAATTACAATTATTTTAGATATACCTTTCATCTTTCTTTTCTTTGATTTAAACCAATAATTGGCAGAATTTTCATTTGGTGGAATATTTTTAAGCTTTTTTCTTAGATATCTATCTCTTTCATCAGGAATTAGGTATTTTATGTGTCAGTTTATTTCTCTGTAATTCAAAACTTTAGAAGTCAAGTAAGTAAGTCGGCACAAATAAACCAAGCTATATTACAGCTTGGGTTAATTACCCTCAAACCCTTATTCCTATTGCA
>JBCBQE010001056.1:0-2515 GCA_039820385.1 Cyanobacteria bacterium J06635_10 | reverse complement strand
CCTGCAAAGTTCCCTTGGCGAACTACTACTACTTCATTTCATAAATTCCGATGGCTTGTAGAGACGTAGCAGTGCTACGTCTCCCGACGTTTGAAAGAAAACGAACCCGTCAAAACTAATGGGACAAAACACTACTACTTCATAAATTCCCATGGCTTGTAAAGACCTAGCAATGCTACGTCTCTACATTATTGCGGGAAAAACGAACCAGTCAAAACGGCTGGAAAAGGAATACTACCCTCGTTCCCTCTCTTTAATAAGGAGAGGGATGTCCGACAGGACAGGGTGAGGTTTTGACTTTTATAAAATATGTAGTACAATCATAATACAAGACATTTAGAGATTAACAAGAACATAATTGAAATTAGGACAAATATCATGATTCCCCGAACGCGCATCCGTAATATCGGTATTTCTGCTCACATCGACTCTGGTAAAACGACTTTGAGCGAGCGCATTCTCTTCTACACGGGCAGAATTCATGGAATTGAGGAAGTACGCGGAGGTGGTAAAGGTGCTACTTTGGACTTCATGGATTTGGAGAAGGAACACGGTATTACCATCACTTCAGCGGCTACTAGTTGTCAATGGCATGATACGCAGATAAATTTAATTGATACACCGGGACATATCGATTTTACAATTGAAGTCGAACGCGCTTTACGAGTACTTGATGGTGCTGTAATGGTGTTATGTGCTGTGGCGGGAGTTCAGTCTCAATCTATTACGGTAGACAGACAAATGAAACGTTATGGCGTTCCTCGGGTGGCGTTTATCAATAAGATGGATAGAGTTGGTGCAAATCCGTTTCGAGTTGTGCAAGCAATGCATGATTCTTTGGGGTTAAATGCCTTGTTGCTGCAATATCCCATTGGTGCGGAAGGTAGGTTTCAAGGGGTTATTGATTTGGTAGCTATGGAGGCTCATTTCTATGAAGGTAAAAATGGTGAGAATTGGATTAAACAAGCGATTCCCGATGATTTAAAGCAGGAAGCTGAGATTGCACGAGAAAAAATGCTCGATACCCTATCTTTGTTTTCTGAAGAGATGACGGAGAGATTGCTAGAGGATAAAGAAGTTTCTCAAGAGTTGATTTGGCAAACTATCCGGCAAGCGACTTTGAATTTAGAACTCGTACCCGTACTTTTGGGTTCGGCTTTTAAAAATAAAGGCGTGCAAAATTTATTAGATGCGATTTCTTTGTATTTACCATCTCCTGTAGATAAGCATATTGTTACCGCAACAGTTTTGCAAACGGGTGAGTCTGTTGATGTGAGTTTGAATTCCGATGCACCTTTGGTTGCTTTGGCGTTTAAATTGACAATGGAGTCTTTTGGACAATTAACTTATATCCGTATCTATTCAGGAATACTAAATCAAGGTGAGAGCATTTATAATTCCCGCACTGGGGAAAAGGTGCAAGTTGGTAGATTATTAAGAATGCACGCTAATAAACGGGAGGAGATACAACAAGCTGTTGCTGGAGATATTGTGGCACTTTCAGGTATCGAATGTGCTTCTGGAGATACATTTTGCGCGCGAGTTTTACGAGTATCTTTAGAAAATATATTCGTTCCCGAGCCTGTGATCACTTTGGCAATAACACCTAAAAAGGAAATATATTTAGAGCGAATTTCCAAAGCCCTCAATCGCTTTCAAAAGGAAGATCCAACCTTCCGCATTAGTGTAGATTCCGAATCAAACGAAACCTTGATTTCCGGTATGGGGGAACTGCATTTGGAAATCTACATCGAGCGGATGAAGCGGGAATATAACGTAGAAGTTGAAGTTGGGAAACCAGCAGTAGCTTATCGGGAAACTATTTCTCAACGAGCCACCTTTGACTATCGATTCAAAAAACAAACAGGTGGGCCTGGTCAATACGCTCACGTTGTGGGGTATATTGAACCATGTGACGAAGCCTTTGTATTTGAAAATAAGATAGTTGGCGGTGCGATTCCCAAAGAATTTATTCCCGGTGTAGAGAAAGGTTTTCGAGAAGCAATGAACTCTGGATGCTTGGAAGGATATCCAGTGACTGGAGTGAAAATCGTTCTAGAAAACGGTTCCGAGCATCCCACTGATTCTTCTGAATTTGCCTTCCGAATAGCTGCTTACAAAGCATTTGCACAAGCCTTTGTGAAAGCCAAACCCCATCTCCTCGAACCAATTATGCTAGTTGAAGTGGAAACACCAGAGGAGTTTTTAGGAAGAGTGCAAGGTGATTTATCAGCAAGACGGGGATTGTTATTAGGTTGCTCTCCCCTTCAAGGATATTCAATTATTCGTGCTGAAGTACCATTAACCAAAATGTTTGGGTACTCTGGTAACTTGCGCTCCTTAACTTCCGGTATGGCGACATTCTCCATGCAATTTGCTTGTTATCGAAAAGCATAAGTACTTGGGAATTGGGAATTGGGAATTGGGAATGGGGAATGGGGAATTGGGAATTGGGAATTGGGAATTGGGAATTGGGAATTGGGAATTGGGAATTGGGAATTGGGAATTGGGAATT
>JBCBQE010001055.1:0-2518 GCA_039820385.1 Cyanobacteria bacterium J06635_10 | reverse complement strand
TAACGCTACCAGGATTTTCAAAAGCATCAACATTACAACCCAAACGAATAGCTGTATAATGTTGAATCTCATTGAATCGAGGATTTTGAAATCTATTTAAATTTACTACCATTTTTACTGCTTCCTCTGAAATTAAACGTCTTCTAGTTAAATTAAAATAATTGATAATTGATCATTGATAATTGATCATTGGTAATTACTTTTAACTCGCTTTAAAGATTGCTTTTCGATATCAGTTAGTGGAGGTAAATGATTTGTCCATTCAGTAAAAAAATCCGTTTCTGTAGAAAGCTGCAAACCAAACTTTTCTTCTAATTCGTAAAGACTAATCTCCCTAGCTTGAATTGTTTCCATAACAGATAAAATTATAGTATCAATTTTAAAATCTTTTCACAATTCCGAAATTGGTGCGTGACGCTATTATAAATATTTCAACTTATTCCTAAATGTCTCGAAGCGTCACAGGGTTCCCATTAAATTTTTTTTAGAAGAAAAAAAATTTAATGGGTTCCCGTCACACACCCTACAATTAATATGCCGGATGGTACAGATATACTGATAGTTAATATAGGACTAAAAGTTAAGATTTGTTAAATAGATCGGGGTTTTATAATTTATAAATAATAATGTGTGCTTTAACATTCATAACCAATTAACTTATATCAATTATGAACTGGTGGCAAAGACTAAAGAAAAATCCTTTGGCGCGATTTGGGGCAATTTTACTGATAATTTTCTATATAGCAGTAATTGCAGGAGATTTTGTTGCGCCTTACGATCCATATTATTCGCAGCCAAATGGTTCCTTACTGCCACCAACTCGGGTACACTGGTCTACTAGAGAAGGACAATTTATCGGTCCTCATGTTTATCCTACTACTCAAGGTGATACGGATTTAGATACTGGTGAACGGGAAATTATTGTAGATTACAGCAAACCTTCTCCTCTACGTTTATTTGTAAAAGGTTCTGAATACAAGCTGTTAAAATTTGGTTTACCGCTACCGCCAAAGTGGGATGAAGTAACGATATTTCCCGGCATCCCTTTAAATTTACATTTATTCGGTGCTGTTGGTGAAGCGAGATTCAATCTTTTAGGTACCGACGATCAAGCAAGGGATGTATTTAGTCGTTTAGTATATGGAGGGCGTATCAGTTTATTTATTGGGATTTTGGGCGTTGCGATTTCTTTTCCAATAGGTATGTTAGTTGGGGGAATTTCCGGTTACTTCAGCGGATGGACTGATTCAGTAATCATGCGCTTCGTAGAAGTACTGATGACATTCCCCAGTATTTATCTTTTGGTAACATTAGGTGCGGTATTGCCACCAGGATTAAGCAGTACTCAACGTTTTTTACTGATTGTTTTAATTACTTCCTTTATTCGCTGGGCTGGTTTAGCGCGGGTAATTCGCGGACAAGTATTATCAATTAAAGAAAGAGAATTTGTCCAAGCTGCAAGGGCGATGGGTGCTAAACCTTTATATATCATTCTCCGCCACGTTTTACCGCAAACTGCAAGTTATATTATTATCTCTGCAACTCTTTCTATTCCTAGCTTTATTGGTGCGGAAGCAATATTAAGTTTGATTGGTTTAGGCATTCAGCAACCAGATCCTTCTTGGGGTAATATGCTATCTTTAGCTACCAATGCTTCTATTTTAGTACTACAACCGTGGTTAATTTGGCCTCCTGCGGTGTTAATTATTTTGACTGTATTGGCATTTAACTTGCTTGGGGATGGATTGAGGGATGCACTCGATCCGAGAAGTTTGGGAAGGTAATGAACAGTCAACAGTGAACAGTGAACAGTCAACAGTGAGCAGTCAACAGTGAGCAGTCAACAGTGAGCAGTCAACAGTGAGTGGTGATATTAAGTCCGGTTGATTACTTACTATATAACCCGATTGAAAAGTAAGCAACCTATGCCGTAGTTCTCGTTTCTACTCATTACTCACTACTTATTACTTATTACTCACCCCTTAAAGATATGATAACTGTCTAACCAGGCTTTGTAGAGACGCTTGGGTATCGCGTCTCTACATTTGATTTAAACATTTTGCAAGCTAGCGTAACCAAAAGTTGCATTAAACTCTTCGCACCAAATTCCTACTGACTTATAATTAGCAAGATTTACATTTTGAGGAATTTCGTAGCGCTGAGTTCCTTTGAAGCTTTTGATTCGAGCAAGGGTAATATAATTACCTTCTTTAATATTTAGAGGTATGGTGCTGTTGCGGTGTAAAATTATTTTTACGTCAGGACCTTCACCAGTACTAAATGCCTTATCAAATTCTAAGTAACGTTTCCCGTTGATATTGACAATTTTTGCTTTACCTGATGTTGCTTTTTCCTGTTTTACAAAGTTTCCAGATGCAAGGATTGATTTAGATTTAGTTGCTATTGTTGTAGTTCTGATTGTAGGACGAGCTTGAGCAACTTCAGAATTAACTATTACCGAACCAATACTACTGAATAATACAACAAATTGGCTGGCTTGGGAATCACATCTGTTGTA
>JBCBQE010001054.1:0-2519 GCA_039820385.1 Cyanobacteria bacterium J06635_10 | reverse complement strand
CCCGCCCCCGGGGGCCCGGGGGGGCCGGGGGCCCGGGGGGCGGGGGGCGCCCGGGGCCCGGGGGGCCCGGGGGCACCCGGGGCCGGGGGGGCAGGGGGAGAAAATGCTATATAGTATCAAATCTTCTCTTGTAGGGTGCCCTGCGGTATTATAAATATTACGAGCAAAACCGATATTTTTCGTAAGCTGTAACGCACCATTTTAATTGAGTGCAACATAATTTTTTTTATTCAGAACGAGTGCAAAGCTATTCATGAAGTACTAAGAACATGATGTATTTGTCAATACATCTATAGAATAATAATTATGGTAAAAACCATAGTAGAAACCATTGTTTTTAGATTAGCAATCACCTAAACTTTGCACTCATCTTAAAACTCCTGGTAGGTTGGAAACCGTGTACATTCATGTCGCAGAGGAAAACCGCCACTTGCTACAGTTATAAAAAAATACATAACCTCACTCTACCTAAAGATATAGATGATTGAAAGATACAGGAGATTACCGAAATGAATCGAACTAATTTTTTATCCAAAAATTCTTACATCAAGTATTACCCAAAGGCAAAACAATAAAATAATCGAGATAAATTGTAATGGGTGTAGCATCAAGATATTGGATTTTAGTGAGGATTGATAGTTTTAGTCGCTGTCAAAATGAAGTACTCGAAGAAGCTGAAGCTGCCTTTAACGAACAATTTCCCGAATTAGCAGACCAAAAAGAGATACCGGATAGAAATATTCAGTGTCAACTAATGCAATGGTATCAGTCAAGCGACCCCCGTAGTGAGATGGCTGAAAAATGTTTGCGCTGCTTTATCTCCAATGTACTTAAAGAAAGTTGCATTGCATTAGAGCACAAGTTTAGCGAAAAACACTACCTTTACAGCGCACAATTATTACCGCTAGTGCTGGATACTACTCATAGTAGTCAAGATAACGAATCTCTTACTACTCATATTTTGTCAACATTTAACCCAAATAAAAGTAATTTATCAACTTGGGTGACAGTTATTTTTAAAAGCTGTAGTGCTGTTAAGCAATCTTTAAAAGAACATGGAATTGTACAGTTAACTGATTGGACGATTCTTCGCTACACAACTCACACAAGATTGAAGCGAGTTTTATCAAGTTTGCAATTAACACCAACTGAAATCGGTAAAGCTGTGAAATTGCTCGATAGTTTTCATAAAGTTTATTGCAGTCAATTATCCGCACACCGCAAAGCTAAACCCGATAGTAAATTTAATACGACTAAATATCCTCAACCAACTAAAGAACAACTCAATCAAATTGCTGAAATTTTACGTGGAGATATTGAATATAGTTCTGAGAAAGAAGTTTTAGAAGAACTACAAAAACTTGCGAATATATTACGAGAAACTTGGACGCAAACCCAGCAGCTAATTGAGAAGAAAGATGATGATGAAAAAATATCCAAGTTACCAGATTTTTGCATTGAACTATTTAATAATTGCTTGCATAAATCTGTAGAACAGGTAATTCAAACTCGCTTTGATTATATTCGACGAAAAGGAACTGCGAAAGGGAAGGAACAAGCTAAAAGATATATGGAAGCACTACATTTGTTCCACTGTAATGGAGTTGCACTGAAAAAAATAGCTTTTCAATTGGGATTTACCGATCAACCTCATTTGAGTCGTCTGCTAAAACTCAAAATATTGCGTAAAGATATTGGACGTAATTTAATATTAAACTTGAAAAAATACGTTGCAGAACTTTCTGGATATTCTCAAAATCCTGACAAACTGCTGGAATTAGATGCACGAATTCAAAAGATGTTTGGTCAAGAAATTGATGAATTAATAAAAGATGCAGAAAAAGAAGCTAAAAACGGATACAGATTAGTTATGAATAGCAAATTAGCTCAGTCAATTTGTCAATTTATCAATAAATGTCCGCATGGTCAGAATTAGGACGGAATTACCATGACCAATTTTATCTCCGGTTTAACAAACGATTTATTTGAAATCGATAGTAACTTAGAAATAATCAATTTAGAAGAGCAGCTTCAGCAAGCTTCTTTAATGGTTGAACAAATAAATAATCAACTTCGACAGTGGCAAGTTTATTTTCAATGTTTGGCGTTGTTTGCTTTTGAAGAATGGCTGCACGAACGCGAACCAAGTTTAACTATTAATCGAGATAATTCATCTACTTTACAGCAGCAGTATGCAAATGTAATTGATGCTGTATGTAATTTAGAAGTAGGCAATTTCAAAGTTTGTCTTATCCCCAGTATGCTTTTAACAAATGAAGAAATTGCTATTCCCAGAGCAGCGATCGATCTACCAGAATATACAGCCCATTTTTATGTTGTAATTGGTGTTGATGAAGAGTTAGAAATTGCAGCAGTTAAAGGATTTTTGCGTTACGATCGATTAGTTAATATTAAAGCAGAATTACAGCCGGAAGCTGACTGGAACTATTACATTTCTTTAGTTGAATTCAATCAAGAAGTAGATCAACTTTTGCTTTATCTGCAATGTTTAGCACCTA
>JBCBQE010001053.1:0-2520 GCA_039820385.1 Cyanobacteria bacterium J06635_10 | reverse complement strand
TCCCTACACGACGCCTCCGATCTCTTAGGTACTGATATTAAGTTATTAGAACGACAAAATATTACACTAGGTAAATATCCTGGTATAGAAGTAGAATATCAAAATGAAAATGAAGAAATAACTGCTAAAAGTCGTTTATTTTTAGTAGGTCAAAGATTATATATTCTCGATATTTCTAATTCCAAAGCTGGAGATGCTAAACAATTTTTTAATTCTTTTAAGTTAGAGAATGGAAATATTGAAAATCCAAGTGAAATTGCTATTAATCGATAAATATTTAAGATGATTTCTGATACTTTTTACTTTATATAGTCTTCTCTAATCATTTTTAATAATCAAGAAACCCAGTTTTTTCAAAAAAACGGGTTTCTAAATTATTTATCTTTGTAATTATTAAACTTGATGATTAATTCGTCTAACCCCAAGCTGGAAAATTGACGGGCACCCTTGAAAGGTATCAATCGATTACTTGAGAAGAACTAGTTGCTATATCGGAATCAAATTGGTTGACAACAATTTCCCCTAATTTATTAATTTCTATCTGCTTGTTCGGAAACGCCTTGCTATTCAAATAACGCAATAATCCCACAGTCCGAAAACTTTGGTCAATATAAGGTATGCCTTGGGAACTCATGCGCACAGGAATAATTTTACTACCAACTAAGTTACCCCACCGATTGAGCTTGACTTCTAAAATCATAGAATAACCCGCTTGTGCCCTTGTAGATAAAGTCCGGTATCCTAAAAAATTTCCCAAAGAGTAAGCAATGAGTTTGTCATTATAAATTTCCATTGCTCTGGGTACATGGGGCCCATGCCCAAGGACTAAATCTGCTCCCGCATCGATCGCAGCCCTGGCAAACTGAATACTGTTACCTCGGTTTTCCCCATAAAAATATTCAGTTCGATTTTTGACATGCAGTGCATTTGTTCCTTCTGCTCCTGCATGCATGGATACCACTACAATATCTGCCCTACTTTTGGCTTCTCTTATCAACCCTGTAGCAGTTTCTAAATCGTGGATGGTGTTGTACATTGTGTAAGGGGCAAAACCAATCATCGCAACAGTCATATTTTTCTTTTCTAAGTAAAGAATTTGATTTTTATGACCGACTGTTTGAATCCCAACATTGTCAAGGTGATTCATTGTATCGCGAAATCCGACATTACCAAAGTCTAGAGCATGATTGTTAGCTATATTAAATACATCAAAACCCACGTCAGCAAATAATTGAGCGTAGTTTGGTGGAGAGCGAAAAGCAAATACTTGGCCCCTACTTGTATCTTTTGAAGTATAGGGATGGGTAGTCAGGGTACTTTCAAAGTTACCAAATAAAAGGTCAGCTCTTTGTAAGTATGCTCTAACTGAGGCTGGTATTAAGTTATTTTTATTACTTGGAAGTCTATAATTAGGAAAATTAGTTCCAGGAATAACATCTCCAACTGCCTGAATGGTAATAGTTTCGGAAAAAATAGAGTCGGGAATAATCGGCTCTAAATTATCAAACTCTGGTAATAATTTAGTATCCGTGGCCACTTGACTTGGGGTAGTGGCTGCATTGGATGGTTCCAGTTGAGCTAAACGGATAAGCATTCCGATGCCAATACCCACGCAAAAGCAACAACTGATAAAACTAAAAGAAAATAGTCGTCTTAATCGTTGATGAATCATAAAGGTCGCTCCTCACAGTCTGTAATTAGTCTATACTAGAAAACATCCCTGTTTTTACTGATTTCACAGTTGTTTGAGAAAACTTAACTATCGTAAAATATAGAGAAAACAGAGATTTATTTCCTGACTTGAGATTTTGAACCCCACCTGGATATTTTGATAAATTTGCCTTGTTCTCAGACACGAATTTGGTTTTATACCCAGAGTTTTTTTCCCTTATTCTGGATCAATTTCCAATACATTCCCCAGAACCAAATGATGTAAGGGAAGAAAAATTATTGCTTGTGCTGTGTATATGTATACATTAATGTCTAATTGGATTCCACAATAGTTGCAATTGATACAGATGAAGGAATCCGGGGTTGGGGGGAAGGTTTTCCTTGGGGCAACCTTGCCGCAAGGCACTTCTAGTAGAAAAAACTTTATACTGCCAGTTTTTCTACCCTTTTGTCCAAATATGTACAAGTATGGGTAGGTATTTAGAAGCAGTGTCAGGGCTGGAATTGAGGAGTTAGCACCACAACTTCTCATCCCATTATCCTTGATGAATGCATTCAGCGTTATGGGGATATTGTTCGTGCTCAAGGCTCGCGCGCTTGTGAAGCTATTAGTTATGACTATTCCTGTAGTTTAGAAATTACGGTTAAGGATACCGATTTAACATTAAAATTAGCAGATGAATTAAATGTTCCTTTGCCTTTGGGGAGAATAGAGGCTATATTCCCTTCATTGGCAGCCAAGGAAAATATTAGTGTTAAACAAGTAATGTTGAAAAAACTTTGAATCCATTTGGGAGACTCATGAAGGAGCGGGAAGAGCCTTCATAATTGATTTAAATTTAAAGCTGG
>JBCBQE010001052.1:0-2521 GCA_039820385.1 Cyanobacteria bacterium J06635_10 | reverse complement strand
AGTTTATTGGTGAGTAATTCGTAGAAGGTAACACCCAAGGAATAAAAATCGCTACGGTAATCTATGCCTCGGTTCATTCTTCCAGTTTGCTCTGGAGCAATATATGCTAAAGTTCCTTCTAATCGCTCGATATTCCCAACTATCGGAATTTCCCGAGATAAACTACTAGAAATGCCAAAGTCGATAATTTTAAGTTGTTCTGTTTCTGGGTTATATATAATATTAGAAGGGTTAATATCTTTGTGAATAATATTATCAGCGTGAATAGTAGCCAAACTTTCAGTAATTTTGATGGCAATATCAAGAAATTCTTTGAGAGTAAATTGGCGTTTATTGCTCATTAATAATTTTAAAGATTCACCACCAAAATCCTCTAAAAACATCACTAAACTATTTTCATATCGCCGCAAATCATATGCTTTAATCACTCCATCAGTGTTGAAGGAGCGGGTAATTTCATATTCTTGTTTGTATCGAGTTAGTTCTGAGGGAGTGGGGTAGTTTTCTTTGAGAATTTTTAAAATAATAGGTTGATTATCAGGCTTAAGGATAGCTCGATAAACTAATGAATTAGCACTTTCATAGATTTTTTGGATAATTTGGTAGTCTGCTTTAAGAATCCCTGGCTGACGATTCATATGAAATTTGGGAAACAACTTCAATTTTCTATTCTAAAAGCTTTCCAGGTTTTTATCATTGGATTGCTAAGTCAACCGCTAACATACGGGAACTCCTGGGGGGAAGGCGAAAATCAAAAGTCAAAATTTATGGAGTTGCTGAATCCGGGTATGAATTTAGATTTTTAGCATGATTTAAAAACGTTTTTATTGGGTTTTGCGCTTCTAGTTTAGACCTATTCATATTTTAAATCAGCAACGCCAAATTTATAAAATTGGTCGAGGTTCCTTCACCCCCGTGCTTATAGCCGGGGGATTTGAACCTCGTAGGGCATTTATGCCCTCGCGCTTTGGTACAATTTTATTGTCAGTACAAGACATTAAAACCGTGAGCGTGGGACTCTCGGAAAGTGTACGCCCAAATCTCGAATCGGCGAGTTGTAAGGAAATATCACTCCGCCCACAGGGTACCCTGTGTTGGCAAACGGGGGTATCCGGGTTACCCGACAGCTATAAGAGGATATTTCAAGCTATGCTGTCTAGGCTTGAAAGAATCTCCCGTCTTCCAGGCGGGAGAGTGTCAAAAGTGGTTTGTACAGCGGAAACGAAACCCATGTAGAGACATTGTACTGCAACGTCTCTACATCTGACGTTGCTGAATTAAGCGATGAATTAAATGAAACTACTGTACAGACGAGGGGCATTGCTACATATCTATGAAAAAATCATTTCATATTTTGATTCAGTAACCCCGAAAATTTTCATTAGTCCCATAAAAAAGTGAAGTTAACAACATTAACTACAACTTAAAGGAATATAGGGATAAGGAGGTCTAAAATACTCCACATCTATTAAATATTCGTCATGTTTCCCCTTTATATAAAAGGGAAAATAACGTTCTTCTTGTGGATCTTTCTCTGAATACTCTTCTTTAGCCCACGCCCATCTTTGAAGATTCTCTTGCTCTTTTTCGATACCAGAAGGTATTGGAGGATAGGGGATAACAATATGATAACCTACCCAAGGTTTGTTCTGGTCAATTATTATTTCTTTGATGTCACCATGAAACTTACTCCAATCTACTTCTATACTATGCAGCATTGTAATTTCACCAGTGCTGAAAATAGGTTGAGAAATTTGGTGATATTTATATTTGTTTGTTCCTTTTATTTTGTAGTACGCTTGCCCAGCTAGTAAGAGTGATAAACAAATTCCTCGCCAACCTTTGCTGCTAGGCAAAATCAAAAATCTTGCTTGTTCATTCTCGCTTGAATAACCCTTTAAAGGTTTGTAAAAGTCCTCTTCAGGATCCGGGTTGTCAGGAGCTTCCGATCCACCATACAGGAAAATCTCTCTGGCTATAAGACCATCCAAAATATCAAGACCATAATTGGAATCGGAGTCAAACTTAATAATACATTCCCAATCACCATTAACAAACTTATCCCATAAAGTCATTTCTGATTTTTCGTTTACTTTAGTCTCTTTTGCTCTTAAATAAGACCACCAAGTTTTAGAAATCAACTGAGATATTTTGCGGCTATATAGTAGAGTCCGCATCGGTTGATAAAAATTATTTACCTCAGTTTGTTTTATTTTCTCAGAACTAGAGCCAGATAAGGTCTCTATAAAACCTTCTGAAAAAACAACTCCTGACGAGGGCAAATATGAAGATAGTTTATCATCATCGCCTTTTCTTGGATATTCTTCAAGTTTACTTATTGTATACTGATCAAGTAAATATTCATAGAAATATTCTGGGTCATCATTTGTATTTGTAGAATTGTCACCTGTATTTATAGAATTGCCACCTCTTTTTTTCGTTACTACAGTTGTAGATATTTTTTGTTCTTCTCTCTTGTCTTTGTCTTCAGCAGCCGGACTTACTTCTAATATCTGGTAAT
>JBCBQE010001051.1:0-2521 GCA_039820385.1 Cyanobacteria bacterium J06635_10 | reverse complement strand
ATTATATCGTATAAATTGTCGGTGCGTGACGGGTACCCGGCGGGTTCCCATGAAAATTTTTTCAGGAGGAAAAAACTTTTAAGGGAACTCGCCGGGTACCCGTCACGCACCGACAATTTATACGATATAATTGTAGATTACGCTTCAACAAAACCACACTATCAATATACAAGGGTGCGTGACACCAGAAGCCTTATCATTACGTTAAAAATCAGTCAGTGTACAAGCGCCCTACGAAAATATGACTCTTATGTAAGTCCCCAAAGCATTAGATGATGTTCGCGAAGCAAGAAAAACTCACGTTTTAAAGCGATTTGATGAATAATTGTAAAAATGTCATCTTAAATACTTGCTATCCAGATGTTTTCTATGTAATATCTCTAAGCGAAGATTAATTTGAGTTTTAATTGAAGAGAATTTACTTGAATAATTAAAACTTAAAGTAGGATACACCAAATTACTTAATACCATTTCTTTATAAAGATGCGCCAAATTTAGTCAATGCAGGTTGGCTTTGTAGTGGTAGCTCTACTCTTATAGAGTCAGAGCGATTTAGTGCAGCCTTATACAGAATTGGTATTACACCTGAAACAAACAATTGAGGAAAATTTAGCTTCAAGTCTGAAATCAAAAGTTGTTTGTGGATGATATCAATTTAGTAATCTCAGGAGAAATGATGAAACGCGCGATCAATATTTTTACAGCTTTAATTCTGACTGTAGTGCTTGCTTTCGGTTCTCAAGTCGCATCTGCTTTTGCATACGCTCAACCTGATAATTTTACATTAGAACCACAATCTGGAATGCCTGTGCATGTAGATCCTTATCCTTTCCTAGTTTTGTATACGAATAATTCTCCTGAAGATATCGAAGTCTTTGCTGAAGCATACCCCGATAGTAAAAAGACAATAGTCCCAAGTGGTCAATCTGTCCATGACTTTTTGTTACCTGGAGCACCATTTGTGTTTTTCTACGATAACTCCAACAGTCCAATTCAAGTTACCATCCAGCAATAAGAATCAGTAACAAGCATTTAAATCGATAGTTAGTAACCCCTAGTAAACTATTGGGGTTTTTTATATTATGGTAAAGATAATCCTATTTTTCACTGTCATGGTACTGTTCACTGATAACTGTTAAACTTTTTCCTTAGCTGAAGGAATCCCCAATTTATCCAAAGTCGCATCAATATCTTTTAAAACCTGAAAATCTTGTTGTGGTAAAACACTATTACTATGCTTTTCTAAAAATGAAAATGCTTGTCTAAACTGATATGGTTTAGCTTCTATTGGAGCCTGAAAGTGACAGGGAATAATCTGATTAAAATCCCAATTTGCAATTCTATCAGCCCAATTAATAGTTTCTTCCGGTGCGCGATTGAGAATCAACGTTTGTAAAATTGGCGCTACAAATAATCTACCATCACCCCGCAGTATCTCAAAGCATCGCTGCCAATTTGCTTTCCATTCAAAAGGATATAAGCCGAAATAAGCCTTCTGAGAACGTTCTGAAGCTTTGAAAGCTTCCCGGAATACTTTACCCCATTTTGGTACATCTAACACGCTAGGACGAAAATATAAGGCAAACAAGGCGATACGTCGCCATCCCTTGCAGCGGTTTGTTGGATTGTCTGCGATCATATCGGTTGCTTTATCCCTAGCATGGAAAAGTAAGGGGTATGAATCTAATTGAATAATTGCAGGGGGTTGTTCCGGAACAGAAATGATTGAATCCGTAACCAAAAGAGTTTTCGATGATTTATGTAACAATGCGACTTCCGCAAATTTACCCGCACCAAGTTCGATAGGACCGAGAATTTCGTAGTCAAATTGATTCGCGAAAGGTGTTTTGCTGCTGTCGAATGGAAGTACTTGGGTACGTCTTGCGGGCATACCCAACCAACTCAGAGGAAGATTTACGGGAAAACTCCACTGTTTCGGTGCAACGAATATCTGTGAATTAGGAAAATGTCTGGCGAAGGGACCAACAAATACTTTATGTTCTAAACCAGAAATAGTCGGCAATATTATATACTTTACTTCCCCATGTTCCGCGACTAATTCCTCAACAAGACGAACACATTCTGGGGTTGGTGCAACTGGCGCATAAACGAGTAAGCCCCCTTCATTTAACTTCACAACCGTCATGCGAATGGGGACAACAACATAGAAAATGCCTTGAAGTTGGTCAAAAGTCCAAATTGTATCCTTAACTACTTCCTTACGGATTGTTCGCCGCTTACCGAATGGATAAATTGGCAAAGTAAACCAGAAGCGCCATGAATAGTCTTGGGAATTATTTGGTTGTCCTGACATTTCGAGCATTTTCATCAATTGGAAATTGGAGAGGGGGAAGAGGGGGGAGAGGGGGGAGACTAAATGATTCCTAACTCCTCACTGTCATGGTACCGTTATGAGAATGGTGCGTTACGGCCGCCTCAAAAATTTAAACGAAGGAAGAGCCGAAGTTGGAAGAGCCGAAGTTGGTTGGAATTGAGATGGGGATTTAGACCCCAACTCAAT
>JBCBQE010001050.1:0-2524 GCA_039820385.1 Cyanobacteria bacterium J06635_10 | reverse complement strand
GCACAATCAATTGAAGATTAATTGTGCCGGTACTTCTACTGCTGTCACGTCAATAGTTCCTTCTGGAGTGAAGCGTTTGAGAGTCCGATTTTCCACTAGTAATTTTTCGTCACAGCTAGGGCATTGTAACTGAGTATTATTCAAACCCGTAATTTCAGTTCCGCAAACCGGACAATTATCGACAATCAAATTACGTTGCAACCACCAACGAAACCCCAAAAAAGCCACAATGGGTACTAAAAACAGCAACCCAATAATCATTAATAACGAATTGACCAACCAACCCAAACCCAATGTACCTAGCAACCAAAAAACTGCTAGTAAGGTCAGCCAAGGGCGTAGAGAAGACAAATTTGACCCAAAAGTTTTAAAGCTCATTTTTAAATTTATTCAAGTCTCCTTCTAGGATAGCGAGTTTATTCAAAAGTCAAGGGTAAAAAGTTAAAAATTAAAAAGTGAGGAAATTGACCACAGCCCACGAGGAAGAGAAAATATAACGATGGGGGACAAGGAGACAAGAAGTACTGGTTACAATTTCTGTAAAAAAATCGCTAGACTCCTGTATTATCCGGCATCTCTTGCTCCAAAGCCTGCCCGTGCATTTAAGGCTCTGTCTCGGGAAGAATAGTAAACTCTCGCTATCCTAAATCTTATACTTAAATCTTTAATCTAACTACTTTATATTGATGATAAAAACTGTTTTTGCAACCGTTGTTGAAAGGCTTTTATACCGAATAGATCCGTAGCCTCTTTTCTCAACCACTCTCCATTACAACGTTGGTCATCTCCTTTGAGAATTTCGATACAAGCTGCTGCGACGGCATCGCGATCGCGATGGGGAACTCGCCATCCCAACTTACCATCTTGCAACGGATCCGCCGAACCATCAGCATCGCCGGATAGTACGGGTATTCCACAAGCCATAGCTTCCAAATAAACAATGCCAAAGCCTTCTTGAGAAGGCATGATATAAGCATCGGCAAGGCGGTAATGTTCTACCAATTCTTCTGTAGGAACGAAACCAGCAAATACAACTCTCTCTTGTACTCCTAAGTCTTTTGCTAACTGCGCCAAACGGGGACGATCGTCGCCACGTCCAATTACTAAATACTTGACTTCGGGAAAAACTTCAGCAATTTGCGATAATGCTCGAATCGTGACATCTACTCCTTTGTAGATATCGCCAGACCATAATCGCGTTACGCTCATCAGAACTTTTGCTCCTGTTAAACCATAACGTTCTAATAAATGTGCTGGTTTTTCTCCGGGAGTAAAGTAATCCCCGTTGACGGCACAAGGTAAAATTTTTATTCTATCGGGATTTAAATTATTCGCCGCACTAGCAATTTCACGAGTATAGCGACTTACGGTCCAAATTTGTGAAGCTTTTTGTAGATTGGTTTGGATCAATTTGGGTAAAGGTTGCCAAACTTCTTTACCATGGGTCATTACTGTATAAGGAATTCCTAAAGGTTGACATAAGGTACCAACTAAAGGTGCTAGGTAAGCATGACCGCAAAATACATGATCGGGACGTTCGTTTACTAAACGGTTTAGTAATGCCAAAGTCATCCTCGCTCGTCCTAGTTGAGAAGACTTAGTTTTAAAATAATGAAATTGCAAGCGTTCTGATTTGAAATTATTTACAGAGTCTTTGCCATCTCTAAGTATAAAGACTTCTGCACGAAGCGGTTCTTCCAATGTACTATAGGCTTGAAAAACATCTTTTACATAGGATTGAATTCCACCTTCCCGTGAAAATACTTCCAAAAACACGAAGATGTGGTTGATTTTTTGAGTATGTTTACTTTTGATTGAGTTTAAGTAATTTTTTTTCTTCGTTTTACTAATTAACATTTTTTATAACTCCTTTAAATTTTTGCTGACGATCCTAATACTCTATTAAAATGTAATAGTACTAATCCCATTACTTGATAACCCTGTTTTAGTAATAATTTTTGAAAATAATAGCTATATCCATACATAATTATTTGAATATGGTAAGCTAGTGCAGTATTGGTAAGCCAAGAAAAGCGGCAGTTTTTCCTCGGTTTTAGCAAGTGGTGTCATTTACCCAATCTTCAAATAGCTAAACCATTTGGGAGGAAATTTCGATCGTTTCGCATTCACTCCCGAGATTATAAGCTCCTTCTGCCTTCTTCAGGCTTTAAAACCAGTTATTTTCTTTTCTATTTCTATCTCTGTAATAAATCGCCTACTCATTTTTTCCCAAAATTGTAATTCTTTAACTTACACTATATGTATGTGAAAAATATACTTATCATAATTACCTCCCACTATTAGTTTTTATAAAGTCAGGACTTACGCAATTGTCACAAGACTCGGTTGGTGCGTGACACCACAAGCCTTATTATTGCGTTATCAATCAAGCAAAGTGTCACAGCACCCTACAAGTAAAAGGCGGCCAGTTGCGTAAGTCCTAATTGATAATTGATCATTGATAAGCTTCTCCTCAAAGTGCGCCGTCTTTTAATAATGCTTCTTGTGTGAAGAAATAGTTGTT
>JBCBQE010001049.1:299-2528 GCA_039820385.1 Cyanobacteria bacterium J06635_10 | reverse complement strand
GGTATTAGACTGGGGTTTCAACCCCAGGCGGGTATGCAAGAAAACCTATCATATTTTATGGGACAGAGTACTAGAGTAGCTTTTCCGGCGTTGATGGGAAAGGCTTTGAATTGGAAATATAATTTTGATTATTGTACTCCACTCAATTGAAAACCGCTAACTATTACATTTAGCGTTTATCACCATTCCATCCTACTTCTCGACGGTCAGGTGTACCATAATCTGGAACGCTCTTTCTTCTTTTCTTAGCATTTGGTTGAGAGTATCTTTTGATGTCGTCTTTTCCCTTGCTCATATTAGTCTCCTTACAGTAATTAATTTAATCAGTTCTTCTGCTTGAAAATTTTTCTGATACTGAACAAATCTTAAATGAAAGAATTTGAATAGCAATTAACGCTCATGAAGTAACTCCAAGAGCGTTAATTGCTTCTCCGGAAAAGTTAATTATCTTTTTGGACGGATATTTTTATTTTGCTGTTTGGCTACAACTTTAATCTGCAAAAACCCCTCTCCTTATTAAGGAGAGGGGAAGGGGTGAGGTTTAATGATGTATCTCACTCAACTGAAAACTGCTATAAAACAAATTCATTAGGCATAAAATTAATGTCTTTTAGATTCACAAAATATGATATTTTAGCAATACAAAATTAACAGCTAAATATCATTTATTAATCAATAAAAACACTTAAGTTTTGCGTTCAAAAGTGATTAAAAAAACAAAGGACACAGCAAACGCCGTGCCCTTATAAATATGTCTGAGGGATTCATAATTATTACTTAATTTATTCCTCATCATCCCAAGGAGGTATTTCTCCTGTTATTTTCGGGGGTGTATTAAATTTTTCTTCATCAGGCACTATTTCTGCCGTAATAGTTGGAGGTTTAGATGAGCGATCCTGCTGGGGATTCTCGTCATCATCCCACGGTGGTATTTCTCCAACAATTCTGGGATTGCTGGGAATTTCAGTTGTAATCGAGGATAAAGGAGATTTGTTAGTATTTTCGACTTCCGGTTTGCTACTTGGGGACGTAATTTCAGTTTCACAAGCTTGACTAAAGTCTTCTCCATCAGACTTTTTACTCGCAGTATTTATTTTAATTGATAATTTTTTGTCTTTTTTCTTAGACATTGCCATTCGTTCCTTTATTTAATTATATCCAGTTCATTTCTTTGAGGATTTCTCCTACATGTTTAACAAATTCCTTCCCTATCATTTCAGGTAAATCGGGAAACTCATTTAATTTCTTCATCAGCAAAAATTGCAAATCCGTAAATCTTTCACGCACCGCTTGAAAATCTGGATCCCTACTAGCCCATTCCCAAAGATTGCGATCGCGATCTCTGAGTAAAGCGTAAACTAAGTATTCGCGGGCTTTTTGCTTTGCTTGTTCGTCGCCGTTATTTTGTGCGGTAAAGATTGCATACCAAGACGCTAAGTTGTACAAAAACCGAGAACTTAAATCAAATTCTGCATTCCACTGTTTTTCAAGAACTTGTATTTCTGTTCGGGCTTCTCCTACTTCAATTTCACCATTTGTTAGTAACTGCGCCATTGCTTTACCAACTTTAATCCTTCGCCTTATAGTTTGATCTTCACATCTGTCGAGTGCTTTTTCGTATTGCAAAATCGCTTGTCGCTGACGGTTAACTCTTCGACTTTCCCGAAGCTCTCGCCCTTGAGTACTGTAAGTATCCCCTAAGTTTTCGTAAGGCTGATACCAGTTAGGATCTAGTTCTACAGATGCTTCCAAGTCTTCAATTGCTAACTGGTAAAAAAAGCTACCGTGAGTCGGAGCGCTGGCATAATTTATGACACCAAAAAAATTATGTATTTGTGCTTGATAGCGTTTACACCAATTGCCTAGATAATACCAAGGAACGTTTGCGAGCATTTCTCGTCTTGAAAGTTCCAGGGCTAACCATCGGGCAGCAGGCTTTAACAGCAACCGATAGCGATCTTTAAGTTCTGGATCGGATTCAATTGTAGGTAACTCAATTTCCGAGGAATTCGTTGTTGTTTCAGTTGCTGTTTTAATTGCTTCCTCAGTTGGTTTTTCAGTAACTTTATCTTCCCAAATAGTATAAAGTTTAGAAGCAACGCGGCCTTCAATATCCGTAATTTCAAAGGTTATTCCCAGTCTCCGGTAATCTTCACCTTGGCTTTGTAAAATACTAGTAACTTTCGTACCATAAGCTGGAAATACAATTTTGAGCAGACTTACCAAAGG
>JBCBQE010001049.1:0-289 GCA_039820385.1 Cyanobacteria bacterium J06635_10 | reverse complement strand
TTATCAGGAGGAGGATAATTCCGCAGTCCACTACTAGTAATATGTTCTTTGAGGCGCTCGTGAACTCCCTTCATCTCCCGTATAAGTCTTTCTCGTCCCAACTGACTCAAACCTGGTAAGATATACTCCATTCCTTCCGCACCAGAAGCATTAGCAAAGTTATCAACAACTAGTTGGGATGTCCGAAAAATAATTAACAGTGTAATTCTGTGGATGACAATCAGACTCAGTAAAATTATCAGCACTTTTGCAAGAAAAAAAACCATCCGGTTAAAGCTTTCATCTAGCT
>JBCBQE010001048.1:0-2529 GCA_039820385.1 Cyanobacteria bacterium J06635_10 | reverse complement strand
ATTTTACTAGTGATTTGCAAAGAGCGATGGAGAAGTTGATTTAACAGTGAACAATTATCAATGAACAATGAACAATTAACAATGAACAATTAACAATGAACAATGAACAATGAACAATTAACAATTAACAATGAACAATTAACAATGAACAATTAACAATTAACAATGAACAATTAACAATATTAACCAGGAAATACCTTTGATAAATCCAAGATTAATTCTGGAAAACAAGGTAGATTAACTGTTTCGTTGGGGAGATAAATGACTTTGCGACGATAACCAAATTTATTTTGTAAATCCTCATAAGGTTCGTTATAAGTTTCTAAACAATTTTCAATTAAATTAAATATCCAATAATCAGAAATACCTGCTCGAGCATAAAGTGGTAATTTCACTTCTTGGTCGTATTTTAAAGAGGAATCAGCTATTTCAATTAAAAGTAATACATCTTGTGGAGTGGGATGATAATTTAGATAATCATCATCTTGATTTATGAGAATCGCTACATCGGGTTCTGGTTCGCTATCTGGATTTATACTAATAGGGTCTTGATTTTGTAAAGTACCGCAAGTTGTAATTAATCTTGATAGTTCTCTTATCAATCGTCTGTTGAGAGTTGAATGTAATTTCCCCTTAGCTGCCATAGGAATGATTTCTCCCCTAATTAGCTCAACTCGGTTATCTTTATCAAAAAAACCGAGTTCTGCTAAACGGTTATATTCATCTATAGTAAAGCGTTTAGCTGTAGTTATGGTCATAGCTTTTAGCGGTTAAATCATATTTAAATTTTAGCTCTGTACTACTCCGATTCCCTAATCAAGGTGAAAGCTGTCCAATTTATTTGACTGGGAATAAAAAAGTAGCCATGGGTGAGCGGGTTATCGCCATCAATTTAAAAATAGCCCCCTCTCCGCTAGCAGAGAGGGGGTTGGGGGTGAGGTTATTACATTCTAGTATTTGGACGCATTAACCAAATATTCTCTTCTTTCATATCAACCAAATCATCAACGCTTTCTTGAAGAATCATGGCTTTTTCATACTTCGCTTGAGCGAAAGATACTGTACCAGAGCTCGTGAAATCACTTCTGACAGCAACGCGGGTATGTCCTCCATCTTGAACTCCGCTACCTTGGTGGTCTACCATCAAAAAGTCACCGGGTTGAATCAGAGCAAATAATTGATGAATTTTATGTTTAGCTTCTCTTTGTGGTAAGTTAATCGCGGGAACTTCAGCTATTAAATCGAAACGTACGGGATTTCCGTATCCAGGCGCATATTTATCAGTCCATTTATACCACTGGTTGGCGTTGGGATATTCACCTTTACCGTCGTCAGTGTTATCTCTGTAGTAAGGTGGTTCGTAACCACTTTTACGCAAAACGTTTCCACCAAATAGGTTGCACTTCCAGCGATTTACTAAATAATCAAATTTGATATCTACAGGAACGTTATGCTTAGGATCGTTATTTATCCAAGGTTGAGGAACACCGTAATATAATGCAATTTCTCCAGTGCAAAGTTCTGTGGCTGCATTTACTATGTCTTGGGGAGTAGCAAATATGGTTCCCGGTACATTTGTAAGGCGGAGTGCTTCATCTAATTTTCTGGCGGTATTAGCGTCAATTTTTCCGGTAACAGGTAGGGAATTATTTTGCTGAAATGCTTTGACAGCTTTGCTTGTTTCTCCACCGTAAATTCCATCTGCTCCGTATTCGGGAAGCATATAATCTAACATTTGATTCCGACTTGCTAAAGCAATTAAACCACGTTGAACATTGCGGACAGATGGGTGACTGCGTCCGGAGTCTGGTATAATTATATGCCCATTGAGTAACGCTGTATCATCCGCAAGATTAACTATTGCTCCTGCAACTTGAACGTAACTACCAAATCTACGTAATAATTTATTTAACCAGCTGCCAACACCAGATTCCAAGGTATCGGCATAGTTTTTGGCAATTATTTCAGCTTCTCTTAAACTTGTCTGTCTGCGTTCAATTTTTCTCTCTAAGCTAACTAGTTCAGAAGCGGTAAATTGAGCATTTTTGAACAGATTTTTCGTAGAAGTCGATAAAGCAGGCATAATTAATCTCCCAAAATATAATTACTTGTAGGCTATCTGTCGAATTTATTCGTGGTTTTTACTACAGATACATTTTACAGATTTCGGAATCTTTTCTCAGAACTTTAATTTTTTTTATACAAATCCATAGCCGGGTGGAGCTACAATTACAAAACCTCTACTATTCCGGAGTAGTCTATTTCATTAATGTAGAGACGTAGCACTGCTACGTCTCCCAACCCTTAAGAAAAAACTAACCATTCACCGCAAATGCCGCCGAAGCTAATCACTAGTTGTTTGATAACCCACGCACCATCGGAGATGTGTATCGCCATACCAATCATTAGTTTCGGTAATCTATAAGAAAATACGTTTGTTGATGGGAGTTGCAAAATTTACTCAAAATTTTCTGTATTTTGCAGATAAACCCTTGTAGTGACAATAGGAATTTTTATAGTTAAGGATTT
>JBCBQE010001047.1:0-2530 GCA_039820385.1 Cyanobacteria bacterium J06635_10 | reverse complement strand
TTATTCCCCGAAGCTTGGAGTGCAATCGCACCTAGTTTAGCAATTTGGGGAGCAATCAGTGCTACATATGGAGCCGTAACGGCGATCGCTCAGAAAGATATCAAACGCATGGTAGCCTATAGTTCTATAGGTCATATGGGCTATATACTTTTAGCAGCCGCTGCGAGTACTCCTTTAGCAATGGTGGGTGTAATGGCGCAAATGTTCAGCCACGGCATAATTTTAGCCATCCTCTTCCATTTAGTGGGAGTTGTAGAAACCAAAGTTGGAACTCGCGAGTTAGATAAGCTCAATGGTTTAATGAGTCCAGTACGAGGTTTACCTGTAATTAGCGCTTTACTTGTATTGGGTGGTATGGCTAGCGCCGGTATTCCAGGTATGACAGGGTTTGTAGCGGAATTCCTCGCATTTCAAGGAAGTTTTCCTGTATTTCCCATTCAAACATTATTGTGCGTTGTCGCTACTGCTTTGACTGCAGTCTATTTTGTGATTCTGCTTAATCGTACCTGTTTTGGCAAACTCGATAATAATTTAGCTTACTATCCGAAAGTTTTCTGGCATGAGAAAATGCCAGCATTTATTTTAGCAGCTTTGATCGTATTTTTGGGAGTACAACCCACTTGGTTAGTACGTTGGAGCGAATCCACAACTACCGCGGTAGTTGCAAATACTTCTACTGCCCTTGAAAAGTTTAACTCCACAAATAGCTTTGAATAAATAATAAGGGAAATAGGGAATAGTGAATAGCTTTGAGTAAAACTATGCTTAAATCGTTTGTTGGGAGAAAATTTAAGATTTGTTACTGTGAGATTTCGATTCAAGACTGACAACGCTAACGCGATTTTTAATTTTCTTCGAATAACTATTCCCTACTCCCTCTTATCCCATTCCCCATTCTCTATATTACTTAAGACTAATTAAAAAATGGTACAAACATCTGATGTAAAAACGGCAAAATTACCGCCATCAAATCATGAATTTGCAGAAGTAATTCACCGCTTAGAGAATGGTGGTTCTATGTTACCGGATAACCCCGAAAACTTGATGCAAATTATCGGTATTTATAAAGCATATGCGGTACCGATGGATTTTTATTGGCGCGATTTACTTTATATTGCCGAAAGAGTATTTTTAAATCCTTTTCCCTTTTTTAAATATTTCTTACCTAAAGAGTATTTACAAAGACACAACCATTATGCTGGTGATGATGCCGATTTAAGAGTTTGGCGTGGAGAAGCAACAGCACATCCCGAACTTTTGGAATTTATTGAAAAAGGTGAAACTGGTAAGAAGATGCCGAAATTATGGCATCATTTATTCCATGACAGAATTAATATGGAGTTTGCCGAAGCTTGTATGAGAGCTATGCTTTGGCATGGTAAAGATATGGGTTTAGGTAAGTTTGATGATTACCTAGATACGGAAGAATATAGACAAAATGCAGATAGAGCAATTAAAGCTTATTTTAAAGGCAATCCAGCAATGCAGTTGCTCTATAAATTATTCCCGGATATGTTTTTAGAACAGTGTCGTCAAGCTTCTTATTATTCCAACTTGGGTTTATTTTGGGAAGTGATGGCACCAGTTTTCTTTGAAATGTCGGATATGTATGACGAAGGAAAACTGACAAGCGTACCCGAAGCGATGGATTTTTTGGTAAATGGGATTTTTGCGGTTGCAAATCGTCCAATTTATCATCACGTTTATGTAGGGGATGAGTGTTACGAAGTTATTCCCAAATCAAAAGGTTTTACATGGTTAAATGAAGCAGCATTACCTTATGTAGAAGCAATATTTTATCGCACTGCTCCTTTCCGGGGGACAAAATCTTATAATGCTCAAGCAAAGCAAGTACCTGACGAACAAAAAGATTTTCATTATGGAATTCTTTACGCTGATGTATTTCCTGTAGGTACTGCTGGAATTCCCCCAACATTATTAATGCAGGATATGTTGCATTTCTTGCCACAATATTTAATTGATTATTATCAACAATATTGTCGCGGTACAAATGATATGTTGATTCAGTTAGGAATTACTTTTCAACGTTCGATGTACAATGTGACATCGGCAGTAATTCAGGCATTACGCACGGCAACTTTACATCCTTTAGATGATGAAAATCCCGAACATTTACAAGCAAATCGGGAGTTTTTTGAAATGCAGTTAAATAGGTTTACTCGTGCAGATTATGGTATGAGAGATGCAGCTAGGTTAAGGGATATTCAGCGGCAGGATTATCGGTAATTAAGATTATTAGTTGGGTATAGCTTGGGTAAAGGAGACGTAGCGCTGCTACGTCTCTACATTTTTTTATGTGAATTATTTATTAACTTTTTTCTTTGTAGGGTGCTGTGAGAGCTAAGAGAATCTATCGAGTACAATCCAATAATTATCATAATGCTCTCACGCACCAATTCGTTGATAATATTGCCTGCTGTGAAAGCTAAAAGAATCTATAGAGCACAATCAAATAATTATTATAATGCTGTCACACACCAATTGGTTGATAATGTTGTGTGACGGTAAA
>JBCBQE010001046.1:0-2530 GCA_039820385.1 Cyanobacteria bacterium J06635_10 | reverse complement strand
AGAAGGTTTGGGAAGTCTTAATTTGTGAAGCTCCTTTGGATACCCGTACTAAAACTGATACCTTGTTTCGTTACGCTAAATATTGTCCTAGCACAACAGTAAACTCTCTGTGGTTACAAACCGCGTTGCAAGAAGCAATGGATAAAGCAGAATCAGCGCCAGCGAAAATCCGTTTTTTCCGTCGCCAAATGAACAATATGATCGCCAAAGCTTGTGAAAACGTGGGAATTCCAGCGCAACCGAGTCGTAAGACATTAGCGCTCAGTCAATGGTTAGAACAGCGCATGGAAGAAGTGTATCCCCAAGAAGAGGGGTTTGTGGGAGGTACTAACGCTTCCGTGCGATTGGATGCTCCTTTACCTCAGCGTTTACCGGATGCTTTGGAAGGAGAACAATTACAATTTGTGACATTGAAGGGTGGGGATTTTGCGGATATGCCAGAGTGGGATATTGATTTTGGTGAAGCTTTTCCTTTAGAGTTAGCGAATGTACAAGCTGAAACTAAGATTCCCGGCGTTTTAGTTTTCTCCAATAGAGCATTACCTATAGCAGCTTGGATGTCTGGTTTAGAATTAGCTTGGTTGAAATTTGATAATTCCCAGCAAGGAAGATTACTTTTAGAAACTGGTGCAACTGAAAGCTGGATTTTGGCGAATATCAAAAATCCTCAAATGGGAACAGAAGCCTTGAATTTTGAACAAGCCAAACAACAAGCCAACGGCGTTCACTTTATCGGCATACAATCAGATCCTAATTCGGAATCCTTTGCTGGATTCTGGTTGCTGCGGGAAGTTTGAGGGAGAGGATGGGGGAGATACAGATTTGACACTCCCCGCCCTAAAGACACGGGGATTCTCGGTTCAAGGAGACCAAAGATTAGTGAGTAGTGAGTAGTGAGTAGTAAAAATATTACCAGGCCCTGTCCTACTCCATGGACTACTAGATAAATCAAAACTCCGGTGGTACTAACTCCTAACTCCTAACTCTATAAAAGATTCTCATACATTTTCCTTTGACCTTTGACCGATTAAGAATTATATTGCCTTTTGGCTAAATAATTATTACTAACTACTAATGACTAATGACTTGGCAGAACAGTTGTTAGAACTCGCCATGAAAGCTGGTGCAACAGCAGCTGAAGTGTATCAATCAAATTCTCTTTCTAAGCCGGTGTTTTTTGAAACAAACCGTCTCAAACAACTTGAAAGCAATCAATCTGAAGGTACTGCATTACGTTTATGGTATGAAAATCGTCCGGGGCTTACTGTCGCAAATGGGGCTGTGGAAGCAAAGACGATGGTTGAGCGCGCTATTGCTCTGTCGAAGTTAAATCAGCCCGAAGAATTAGAATTAACTGGTGGCGAGCAAATTGTTTATCCGAATCTGGGTGACAATGTACCATCATCCAAGTTGATCGAGTGGGCATCGGAAACTATTGCTTTGATTCGCGATGTCTACCCGGATATTATTTGTAATGGTGATTGGGAATGCGATGTCGAAACCACTAGATTGGTAAATACCCAAGGTTTAGATTCTTACTATACCGATACTACCCTTAGCTGTTATATTTCTGCAGAATGGGTAAGGGGTGATGATTTTCTGAGCGTTGCGGATGGACAAACTTCACGCGGGGAACTCAACCCCCAGACTTTAGCTCAACAAGTTTTGCAACGCTTGAATTGGGCGCAATCAAATGTAGCAACACCCAATAGCCGCATGCCGGTTTTGTTTACTTCCAAAGCTGCTGATATGCTTTGGGGTACAATGCAAGCTGCACTCAATGGTAAACAGGTGTTAGAAGGGGCTTCTCCTTGGGCAGAAGGTATGGGTAAGTCAGTAGTTTCACCTTCACTTACAATTTACCAACAACCGGATGCTGGCCCTTATAGTTGTCCCTTTGATGATGAAGGTACACCTACGACGCATTTAATTTTTATTCAAGACGGAATATTGGAAAATTTTTATTGCGATCGCGCTACTGGAAAACAGTTGGGATTCAATTCTACGGGTAATGGTTTTCGCCCTAGTTTAAGTAGTTACCCGACTCCGGGTTTATTCAATTTTCTGATAAAACCAGGAACTGGGAGTCTTCAAGAATTAATCGAAAAAATGGATAATGGCTTGATTGTAGATCAGATGCTCGGCGGAGGCGGCGGCATTTCTGGTGACTTTTCTATTAATATTGATTTGGGCTATCGCGTCGAAAATGGTCAAGTAACAGGACGTATTAAAGATACCATGGTATCTGGAAATATCTATACAGCTTTAAAACAGTTAATCAAACTCGGTGGTGATGCCGATTGGAATGGCTCTTGTTACACTCCATCCTTGATTGTTGATGGATTATCTAGCACTGGAAAAAATAGTTCATAATCATCTCTACCCTAGTATAAGTCGGCGTAAATAAGGCAACCATTAAAAATGGCTGAAAAGCCGAAGATATCAAACTTCTTACTTCTTACTTCTTACTTCCACGAAGCGGTACTAGTAGTTCACCACACCAATATCACCTTGGTGAGAAGAGTTTTTC
>JBCBQE010001045.1:0-2534 GCA_039820385.1 Cyanobacteria bacterium J06635_10 | reverse complement strand
GAGTAGAAACAAGGCTTTCAACTCACTCCTCCTAATACTATTCACTATTTATAATTACTATTTTCAACACCGACCTACTTATCTACATTCACTATTTATAATTACTACTTTCAACACTACTTATCAACTTAAATATAATTAGCAACATTTTGATCGAAGCTTTAATTTAGCTTGCTAGAATCATCAAAATTCCAATTTTTTTGAGTCGCATTCCATACAAGTTTAAACCGTTGAGCATCGTCAATAACTCTTCCCGATTTCATATAATATTTCATCTTCGCTTCTACGATCGCAGTATTGGAAGTTGTTGATAAAATCTTTGCTTGCTGAACTGATACCCGTTGAACTTTGTTCCACCATTCTGTATATTCCGAGTAACTATTATTAGATTTATTGCTTTTAAATTTTGCAGAAAGTTGATTCCAACTAGTTGAATAATTGCGATTATTAATAGTTTTGTAGTAGTTTATAATCGCTTGAGATGGTGATGGTTTGGAATCTGTTTGAGGACTTTCTAGTTGAGAGCCATCGAAAGAATTTCGCGATGCATTTGCATCTTCACTTGCAAGAGCACAATAAGCATCTTGATTGCGTTGAATATAGTTTTTTAATGACTTAATACAGTTGCCACGACTACTAAATTTTTCCACGTAAACTTGATAGTATGGCTTATTTGATAAATTAGGATAATCCTGCAACCAAAATTTTCCGGCTCGGTTGTAACCAGCATTCTTTAAACTTGTTATTTGATTGTTAGCATTATTGATTTGTCTAAAAGCTGAATCAGCCAGAAAATAAAACGAAATCGGCGTTTTAGTGGGAGGAATGGTAGCCGGTTTAGTTGGTGTTATGGTTGGTGTTGGCGAGGTAGTAATATTTTGTGGCTGGCGATTTTCTTGGATGAAGATAAAAGCCAACAGCGCACAGCCACCAATTAAACCACCACATAATGCCGATTGAAACCAGTTTCCTGTTGTACTAGGTTTTGCAATATTTGGCGGTGGTGCCGGCATCATTTGTACAGTTGGCTGGGGTTGTAGCGCCTCAAGCATTTCCTTAGCAGAAGAAAAACGTTCCCTCACGTGAGAGCGAATTGCTTTATTTAAAACTGCTGCAAAATTAGAACTTATACCCTTCCGTGGCAAAATAATTTCACCACTATAGGTATCTGTTTGTAATTCTTGGGGTATTTTTGCTGTCAACAAATAAATAGCTACTAATCCCAAACTATATAAATCACTTGCAAAAACTGCTCTTCCAGCCGCTTGCTCCATTGGCATAAATCCCGGCGTGCCAATGACAATTGAATTAGTAACATTTCCTGTAGAATTTATTTGTGTTGCCACCGTTTCTCGCACCGCACCAAAATCAATTAAAACTGGTTGATTATCCGACAAACGAATAATAATATTTTCTGGTTTAATATCGCGGTGAACAATACCTTTACTATGAACGTAGTCAAGTACATTTAGCAAGCTAATTAATATCTCTCGCACCCTAGACTCGCTTAAACGCCCCTCAGTTGCCACTGTTTCGCCAAGAGTTTTTCCTTGAATATACTCTTGCGCCAAGTAAAACAATTCCCCTTCGCAAAAGTATGCATATAATCTGGGGATCTGAGAATTACCATCCCCCAATTCTTCCAAAATTGCAGCTTCACGTGCAAACCTTTCCTGTACCAATTGGTAAGTTTGAGGATTATTTTGAATCAATCTTAATTGTTTGATTACACACTGGCGAGCCGAAGGTATTTGAGTATCTTCTGCTAGAAAAGTTTCTCCAAATCCACCGCTTCCCAAACTCCGAATTATACGATAGCGGTTATTGAGGAACATTTGTATAAATTCAGCGCTCCTAAGCCAAAAAGAACACAGTCATATATTTTACTCATTTTATTGGATATAAAGCGAGTTAAGTTGGGATTTATAATGCGGCTAAAATCCAGAAAATCTGTGGCAAACTCATAAATAAAACTCTCAGACTTTCCCATTCTCTTGAATCCCCAACTAATTTGGGAGACTTGGATCCCCTTTTGTAAACCGCTTAAAAACCATACAGATTAAAACGAAGGTTTGAGCGGAAGAGCCGAAGGGGCGAAGTTGGCTGGAATATCTATGGGGATTTAAACCCCAACCCAATTAGAGAGCCTTTGAGCGGTGGGGAATTCAACCCATCCGCAAGAAGTTTAAATTATTATTTAACAGGACTTACGACAATTACAGTTACTCGTTCGTGGGTGATGCTATAAATATTATGACTACCTTCCCTTGAAGGCTTCTAGCTTCACACAACGGCAATAAAGCGCTTTTGCATCCACATCGCTTTTGCCTCCCCTACAAGAAAATTGTGCCAGTTGCGGCCATTCCTATGAGGTGCCGCCATTACTTACAAAAAATCTCCGTAAAGCTTTTGTTCCGCATTCCCTAGCTCAACCAAAAATTTCATTAATCAAACCGGATTCCTGTATGTTTGTAGTTGTGCTTTACCGAAAAGCCGTCCTCTGAGTGCCCTGTACTCAGAGGACGGCTTTTCGG
>JBCBQE010001044.1:0-2555 GCA_039820385.1 Cyanobacteria bacterium J06635_10 | reverse complement strand
TTTCTGCTGTTTATCTATTAGATATTACTAAGTTAAACACAAAGAAAAAATTATAGCTATAAATGATTGTTATATCTTTATATAGTTAAGAAAAGGGAGAATCTATGACTAATAGCACCATACAAGCTGATTTAGAACAAATCGTAAATAATTTCACCGCTTTGACTATTGACGACAAACTTGCTTTACTTTGGTTTGTCTACAAAAAAATGGGACAATCAATTACACCCGCAGCTCCAGGAGCCGCTGAGACAGAAATAGCAGAAGGTTTGTACAACCAAGTAAAAGAATTATCTCATCAAGAACAATTAGAAGTACAGCGCAACTTATTTACAGGTAAAGACACATTAATCTCCCGCGAATATGGTTCCTTAAGCGACAATACCAAATTATTATTCTGGTATCGTCTAGCTCAAGGAATGGAAGCCGAAGTTATAATACCAATGCCTGAAAATTATGAATTAGGTAACAAAGCCAAAGAATTATTGGGTAATTTAGAATCCATGGATTTCGAGCAGCAAATTACCTTTTTACGAAAATTAGTTTAAAACGGCTGGTGCTGAGCCAAACTTAGGTAAAGGTTTGTAAACTCAATTTCTCTATAGAGACTGAATGTAAGTTACTCGTTGTATAACCAGGTTTTACATTTTCACTCTCACCTCTATTTTAAATAATGCCATGCAAGTCATACTAATTTTTCTGGGACTATCCATTCTGATAATAGTGACAATTGATACCCTCATCACAACTCTAACTTTAGGAGGAGGAGGACCGATAACTAGTCGTTTTACTACATGGGTATGGAGATCATTATTAAAAATACATCATCGTCATTCCCATCATAGAATGTTAGCTACTATCGGCTGGATACTTCTGGTTGTGATTACCTTGATTTGGTATGTAGGCTCATCTATTGGTTGGTTATGTTTGTTTAATGCAAGCGCTACAGCGGTTGTCAATGCTTCGAGTAAGCAACCTGCTGATATTTGGGAAAGAATTTATTTTGTCGGCTATACCTTATCTACTCTCGGTATGGGGGATTATCAACCACAGGGTAAAGTTTGGCAGATGTTAACGATTGTTGCTTCAACTAATGGATTTTTTCTGGTTACATTGAGCATTGCTTATCTTTTGCCTGTAGTTTCTGCTGCCACCCAAAAGAGAGCTTTTGCTGTTTATATTGCTTCTTTGGGGGGAACTGCTGACGAAATTTTAACCTCAGGTTGGAATGGTAAAAATTTTGAAGATTTAGCTTCTCATTTAAGTTCTATAACTAGTACTTTAACTCAGCTTGGGGAGCAACATTTAACTTATCCGATTTTGCATTACTTTCACAGTGTAGAGCGATCGCGTTCTTTAGCGTTGAGTTTTGTAGCGCTAGATGAAGCTTTGACATTGTTGCAATATGCAATTCCCCCTGAAATACAGCCAAATAAAGCCACGCTGAATGCTGCAAGACGTGCGAGCGCAGCTTTTTTAAAAACTCTTAAATCAGTTTACTTGGAGTCAGCGAATATAGAACCTCCACTTATAAAATTAGAATTACTTAGAGCTAAAGGTATTCCTACAGTTAGTAACGAAGAATTAGTCACAGCAACTAAACAAGTATCTCAGCGTCGTAAATTGCTACTTGCATTAGTAGAAAATGACGGTTGGACTTGGGATGCAATTGCTTCAAGTCAGACAACTAGTAGAGCGAGCAATTTAGATGATGAAACAGTAATTGATGATGTAACTTTAAATTGAGAAGTTATGATAATTGATTTAATTGGAAATGGAATAAATGAGCTATTAGGATTAGAGGTTGAAAAATTAAGTTTATGGCAAATGAGCGCGAGAGCGGTCATTGTTTATATTGTTGCATTGCTAATTGTCAGATTAGGAGGTGACAAACGTTTATTAGGAAAGCATGCAACTTTTGATGTTATTTTAAGCATTATTTTTGGTGCTACATTAAGTCGTGCTATTAATGGTTCTGCTCCTTTTTTTCCGACTTTAGGAGCAGGTATCGTTTTAATCAGTATCCACTGGCTATTTGCAACAATTGCCGTTCGCTTTAAAAGTTTTGAAACTTTAATTAAAGGTAGACCTATTATATTAATTCGTGATGGTCAAATTAATCCTAGAGCCATGAGAAAAGCCAGAATTACTCAAGAAGATTTGCAATCATCATTACGGTTACAAGCTAATATTAATGATTATTCTTCAGTTCAAACGGCACGTTTGGAAAGTAGTGGAGAAATTAGCATAATAACTCAAGAAAAATAACTTTTCGTTTGATTTAACTACTTATATGATGTCCGTTAAAATAATCGTCATTGCGGCGAAGGAAGTGAAGCAATCCCAGCACTTGAGATTGCTTCTTTAGAGTGAAAATTAAATATGCTTCAACCACAATCATTGTAGAGACGTAAAATTTTACGTCTCTACACCAATTCCTGCGATGTCTTTTCTTCAAAGGTGAAAATTGCTATATTTTTATCTTTCTTTGGGCACAAACATCGCGTGTTTATCTGGAACTATCCGCGAACCAAATCTTCTCGCATAAACTTGAG
>JBCBQE010001043.1:0-2555 GCA_039820385.1 Cyanobacteria bacterium J06635_10 | reverse complement strand
GGTTAGGAGGTAGGAGTTAGGAGTTAGGAGTTAGGGGTTAGGGGTTAGGGGTTAGGAGTTAGGGGTTAGGGGTTAGGAGTTAGGAGTCGAAGTTAAAGGCTTTAATAGCTTCTCCCGAAACATATCATGATATTGAAGTTGCGAGCAGCCTATCTCATCACATAATTTATCAAGGGCTATAACAGCAGCATAAGGATTATCAAAAAAGAATACTTGTGGTTAATTTGCTCATACCATTTCTTTATGAAGATGCGCCGGGGTTTAGCCTGCACAGGCAGGCTTTGTAAGTATAGCCCCAGGCTTCAGCCTGTGGGCGCTGCCCGCGCAGCCTCATACAGAATTGGTATAAGGAATATACTTCCTATGATTTTTTAATGTCGCCGCACAAGTTAATAAAGCTTTTTTGTAATACCTAGGAATCGAACCCAGAAATCAAGGAACCTAAATCCTTTGCCTTACCTTTTGGCTAGTATGTAAGCTTTATTTGTCGGGGTGCAGCAACAATTAATATTCATTTAAATGTTGCCACGCAAGTTGAAAAAGCTGTTTTTCATACACAGGATTTAAACCTGCGACCTTCTGATCTCGAATCAGACGCTCTACCAAACTGAGCTAGTATGTAAGCTTTTTCAGTTAGGACGCAGCAACAATTAATATCAACTTAGCGATAGAAATTATTGTTTATTAATTATTTTTAAATGTCACCGCACAAGTTAAGAAAGCTGTTTTGTTTATACCTAGGAATCGAACCTAGAAATAAAGGAACTTAAATCCTTCGCCTTTACCATTTGGCTAGTATGTAAGCTTTCTTGATTAGGGTGCGGTAACACTTGTCTTATATAAAATAGAAGCAGAAAATATAATTTCTATTCCCTAAAAAAAGTAATTGCGTAAACTACCATCATATCTACCACTATTACGGCAGCATTTCTTAAAAGGAACGTCCGGAATTGCAGGGACAAAGATCGTCTTTTCCTAACTTTTCGTAAAGCTCCTTGTTTCCACGAACAATTCGCAATCCTCGTTTCACAGCTTTCTCTGAAGGATAACCGCGACGACGTTTGCTAGAAGTTTCAAAAGGAGTAGGAATTTTCCTCCAATTCTTCCCACTTTTGATTTAATTTAATATCCATAACAACCTCCTTGAAAAAATAAAATTATTTTAAAATAAAGGTTTTAAATCTGGTTCTACCCAGTTAGTACGAGCTTCCCACGACATCAGTAAATCCCGACTGTAATATTGAAGCGGTAAATGTTTGTTGTTGTAAGTGTGGGAAAGTGCGATCGCCATTTTTAATATCGAACTTTTTTCCTCAGTAACCAATAGATATTGACTCACCATCCGAACCCAAAACAGAGTCAGAGTTTCGTGATAACCGCCCTCTGGTGTAGTTTCGATGCCCATAGCCGCGTTATACCGTTGGATACCTTGACGAATGCGATTTATAGCTTCTTGTTCGTCATAACGTATCAGATACCATAGCGCAACAGTTAAATGTGCTTTATGACTCCACTCAGAACGCGGTAAAGTACAGTTTTCAAACGTAGTAATCAAACTTTTAATATCAGCTTCTGTTTGGTAATTCCTAGCTTCATCACTCATTGTTTACCTAAGTCTTAGCTAATGAAAGGAGCGTTTGATTTTAAATCATCTCGCGCAAGTTAAAAAAGCTGTTGTTCATACACAGGATTTGCACCTGTTACCAGTCGGTTAATAGCCGAATGCTCTACTAATGAGCTAGTATGTAAGCTTTTTATATTAGGGCGCGAAATGAATTCTGATTTATAAATTTTAGGTTATTAATTATGAGTTATTAATGATTTTTTCCTAACTTTTAACTCCTAATTCAATTTTTATCTTGTACAAGTCGAAAAAGCATTTTGTACTTATTACGGCCGCTCTTACCTGGTTTTATCCAAGCAGCGGGCATGCATTCGGAATCTATCGAGAGATTGTGAACGCTGTCACTGATTCAGTCACCTGAATTTCGCTACCTTAGGACCGTTATTTAAAAGTATGTAAGCTTTATCTATTAGGATACGAGGTGAATTATTTATCTCGCGCAAGTTAGCAAAGCTTTAAATAGCCTTCGTTTGCTCTACCTATTGAGCTACATCTCCATTAACGGAGATGGCAGGAATCGAACCTACAACACAACGATTGAAAATGGTATGTAAGCTTCACAAATTAGGGCGCGAGATGATTTATAAGCAATTAGCGTCGAGTTATAAATTATAAATCATTAATGATATTTATAACTCCTAACTCATAATTCCTTATTTCATTTATGAATTAGCATTAGATATTTAATTTTCATGGTACAGAAAAAATATTTGGCTTTCTACAAACGACACCAACGTTCTAAATAATAAACTTGTTGAGTTTTATCAATATACTCTGGTGGTTTTGTAATTTTATGTTTCTGAAATTTGAAATCTAATTCAAAATTCTTACTACTAGATTTTTCCCAATATTGCGAACCTTCCGGAGGCGGTCGGAACAAAGAAACTGAGCGAATATACAACATATTTCTGTAAGCAATATTTTCTGTATT
>JBCBQE010001042.1:0-2556 GCA_039820385.1 Cyanobacteria bacterium J06635_10 | reverse complement strand
CTGAGATATATATGGTTAATACAGCAACAAGCACAGTACCAGTAACAGTTCTCACCGGCTATTTAGGAGCGGGAAAAACAACCCTGTTAAATCATATTCTGACTTACGAACACGGTAAGAAGGTAGCGGTGATAGTTAATGAGTTTGGGGAAGTGGGTATTGATAATCAGTTGGTTATCGATACGGATGAAGAAATTTTTGAGATGAATAATGGCTGTATTTGCTGTACAGTGCGCGGTGACTTGATGCGGATTATCAGTAATTTGATGAAGCGTCGCGACAAATTTGACCACTTAGTCATTGAAACTACTGGTTTAGCCGATCCCGCACCAGTTATTCAAACATTCTTCGTTGATGAAGATATGCGGGAACAATTGCTACTTGATGCTGTGGTAACTGTGGTTGATGCCAAGCATATTTGGCAACATTGGGATGCGGATGAAGCCCAAGAACAAATTGCCTTTGCTGACGTAATTTTGATTAATAAAACAGATTTGGTATCCTCCGAACAGTTAGAAGAATTAGAAAATAGAATTCGGGGAATGAATGCGATCGCCAAAATTTATCACACTCAGAATGCTAAGTTGGGAATGGATGCATTATTAGGTGTGAAAGCGTTTGACTTGGATCGTGCTTTAGAAATCGATCCTGAATTTTTGGGTGAAGATGCTCACGAACACGATGAAAGCGTTTATTCTATTGCCTTAGTGGAAGAAGGTGAACTTGATGGTGATAAACTGGATAATTGGTTAAGTAATTTATTGCAAACTCAAGGTCCTGACATTTTCCGTACAAAGGGAATTTTGAGTATTGCTGGTGAAGAAAATCGCTTCGTATTTCAAGGCGTACACATGTTATTAGATGGTAGACCAGATCGTCCTTGGAAGAAAGACGAAACCCGTAAAAATGAATTAGTATTCATTGGACGCAATCTTGATGAAACAAAGCTTCGAGAAGAATTTAAAGCTTGTGTTGTCTGAGTTGGGCATTGGGCATTGGGCATTGGGCATGGGAAGATGGGGATAATGAGAAGAGAGAAAAGATTGAGGATATTGTTGTAGATAATTTCTAACTCCTAACTCAATAAGAGACGTAGCAGTGCTACGTCTCTACAACTGATAACTCCGCAAGCTCCTAACTCCTAACTCCTAAAGATGAACCAATTCACTCTCAACTCCCAAGAATTTAAACTGTTATCGTCACAAACCCTTTCAGACTACATTACATCTGTTGCTTGGTCGCCACAAGGGACAATTTTAGCTGCGACTTCTGCTGCTGGGGAAGTTGTATTTTGTCAAAATGGGGATTTAATGACTTTGCAATCTGCTAATGGTGAATCTGTAGATTGCGTTGCTTTTTCTCATAATGGTAAATTGATCGCGGTTAGCGGACAAAATGGACAAGTAAAAATCTGGAGAGAAAACGAGTTAATCGCAACTTTAGAAAATGCACCCGCTTGGGTTGATAAACTGGCTTGGAGTCCTAAATGCAATTATTTAGCTTTTAGTGTAGGACGTAAAGTACAAATTTGGGATGCTGATTCTGGCGATTTTGTTGTCACCTTAGACTTTGAGAATTCTTCCCCATTAGCCATTGATTGGCGAAACGATGGAAAATATCTGGCGATCGCCGGACATCGTGGGGTTAAAGTGTGGGATACTCAAAGTTGGGATGATGAACCATACATTTTAGATATTCCTTCCACGAGTTTAGCAATGGCTTGGTCTGATGACGGAAAATACCTGGCTTCCGGTAATATGGACAAAAGTCTTACCGTTGTCGAAACTCAACTGTTGATTTCTGATGACGACCCCAGTCCGTGGATTATGTACGGATTTCCTGGTAAAATTCGTCAAGTTGCTTGGTCTGAACCCAATTCTGATAATGGTGCACCAAAACTAGCTTGCTGTAGCGTTGATGGTATTGTGCTATGGGATAAACAAGCTGGGGAAGATTCCGATTGGGAAAGCAATATTTTAACTAACCACGCTGATATTATTCAAGCTATTGGTTTTGCTCCAAACAGCTTTTTACTCGCTTCTGCTGGGAGTGATGGTTGGTTATGTTTGTGGCAAGATGCTCGGGAAGTATCGCAAATTATCACAGGTGTTTCAGGTGGTTTTACCTGTATTGATTGGCATCATCAAGGTAACAAAATCGCTGCGGGGGGAGATAATGGTGAGTTATTAATTTACTCGAGTTTAGACTAATTCCTTACCGGTGGAAAATTACCTATAACGTAGGTTGGGTTAAACGAATTGAAACCCAAGACTATCGAATAGAATAATATACTTTTTAGTTGCACAACAAATGATAACGAAAGTTGAGATTTGGTTGTGCTTTTCTCATTTTCCTTTGGGAGATGCTTGTTTTTTACAGGAGTATTTCCCTATTTTTTTTATACAATTTAGCTTAATAAACACACCCTTTTCAAAAACAATAAAACTCTATATCAGCTAAATAAAAAGACTAGAAAAACCGGCGTTGCTGCAATTTTACTATGAATTGCATTTATATACATTTTGTCAAGGGCTCCCTAGATAATTTTTTTAGGAG
>JBCBQE010001041.1:0-2557 GCA_039820385.1 Cyanobacteria bacterium J06635_10 | reverse complement strand
GTAGTAAGCTACATGTCTGTAAGTTGCTGCTATTTTGTCTTTACCCCAATCTAAATAAAATTTTGCAGCTAATTCATTTGCTAATGCTTCTTCTTGGATGAATTCGTTGTCTTTAGCTCCAGCAATAGCTTTATCGTAAAAATTTATTGCTTCTACTTTTTGTCCTATAAATCGATATTTTTCTGCTTGTACTAAATCAAATTTGTGTTGATGATTCATCGGAGCATAATTTGACCAATTTTTTTGAAGTTTGTCTTGGTTTTCTTCTAACCGCTCGAATATTTTAGATGCTGATTGCGATTGTGAATTTAAAGCAGCCAGAGCAATCAAAGAATCATAGAAATAAAACGCGGGTATACCAACTGTTCCCGTTCCACCTATTAAATATTTCCTGGCTTCAATAGCATACTTTTGAGCCGATTCAATTTCATCAAACAGATAACAAAGTATCAGCTTATGTAAATAGAATAAATAGAGCCCAAACAAGTCATTAGCTTCTATTAATTGAGGGAGAATTTCTATTTCTTGAAACGCTTCTCCAGATAAAATTTTCTGATGCTCAGTACTACTCAGCAAATTTAAAATTGATTGCAAATAAATTCTAGAATAATTGACAGCAAAAATTTGATTAATTTGTATCAATCCATTGGAGTATCTACGAGTTTCTTGCTCCAATTTAGAAAGTGGTTGAGCGCACCAAAAAGAATTTAAACAGTACTGATGAGCAGCATGTCCAACAAATTCGATGTTTCCAACTTCTAGTGCGATCGCATAACTTTCTTTCAGTAGTACTAGGGTTTCTTTGATATGAAATTTGCGGTGTAACAAAAATAATCCTAATACAACTAATACTTCTGGTTTCGCAGCTTTAGCATCCAATTTTGAAACTACCTGAAGTGCCAACCTACCAAATCTTACACCTGTATCTATATCTTTTAAAAGATCGCAGACAATTAAACCATAGGAAGCATAAGCAAAGCCTGAAGCTTCTGTATTTCCATATTGAATAGATAGCTTAACTGACAAAGCAACCAAAAAGGGATGTAAAAGAGAACCTGAAATATAAGTGGCTGACATAATGCTGTTAGCAATTTGAATAACAGCAATTTTTTCGTCATCCTTCATTATTGGTAGATCCAGTAATTCTTCAACTTCTCTATTTCCAATTAATTTTCTAATTTCTGTAAATTCCTGTTGAAGATCTTTTTGTGTAGATATTTTTGGAAAGGTTACACCAAATTTTAGTAGAAATTTTTGGGCAATGGATATGGCTGAGTTTAGTTTAGTTTGGGAAATTTTTGATTGAATTCTAATTCGGTAAACATCAACCTGCTCTAATGGTGATTTTGTGTTATCCACAACTTTTTCAATCAACTGTTCCATTGCTGACAAGTCACCGCATAAAGAAGCTAATTCAGCGGCTAAATTATGGAACTCTAAACTGATTTTATATTGATGTTTCCAATGATTTTCTCTTAATAAGGATAATCCTGTATTCGCATATTCTCTCCCTGCTTGATAAGCAGTAGAGGTTTTAGCTTTACGACAAGCAATTAAATTAATTTTAGCTAGTTCCGTGCGTTCTGATTCTTGACTAATGAAAGTAATTCCATAATTTAATTGATTAACTATTTCAAAAATACGTTCCTCTCTTACTTCTGGAGAAGTTTTCTGTAAAAGTAGTTGTCCTATATGGTAATGAGTTTTTTGTTTTTGCTGTTCGGGAATCAAAGAATAAGCAGCTTGTTGAACTCTATCATGTAAAAACTTGTAATTAACACTTTGCGAATCCTCTAACTGCTGATTATCAGTTTCTGACTGAAGATAAAACTTATAAACTTCGCTTTGCGGTAAAATTAAACCTAATTGTACGGCTTTCCATAAATCTTCTGCTGTTTGACTTTCTGACTTTTCACAAACTACTGCCAAAGTTGCTAAATCAAATTTATTACCAATACAAGCTGCTATTTTTAATATATTCTGAGTCTTTTCTGGTAACTTTTGCAATTGCAAAGCCATAAATTCAACAACATTATCAGTCAATGATAAAGTTTTTATTTTAGTTAAATCACAGAACCATGAACCTGTATCAAAATCAAATTTAATTAAGCTATCTTCATACAGGGCTTTTAAAAATTGTGTGCTAAAAAATGGATTACCCTTAGTTTTTTGATAAACCAATTGCGTTAATGGTTTTGCTATTTCAAGCTCACAAGTAAGAGCATCGGCAACTAATTTATTCAAACTATCTTCATTTAAGGGCAATAAATTTATAGCATTAACTATCGCTTTGGCTTTCCGGATTTCTTCTAAAATTAACATCAAAGGATGAGCCGGAAAAACTTCATTATCTCTATATGCACCAATTAATAATAAATAATTAGTTTCTGATTCGCTGATTAACAACTGCATCAACTTCAAAGATACCGAATCTCCCCATTGCAAATCATCTAAAAATATTACTAATGGATGTTCTTTTGTCGTAAAAACTTGAATAAACTTTTGAAATAATAAATTAAATCTATTTTGGGCAGCACTTCCCGATAATTCCGCTACT
>JBCBQE010001040.1:0-2557 GCA_039820385.1 Cyanobacteria bacterium J06635_10 | reverse complement strand
ATGGGCGTTAAAGAACGAAGAAATAATTGATACAACTGGTTGACAATGTTCTGAACCATAAAATTTCCATTTCCTTGCTTGCAACACCTGGATAAATTCGCTGACAGTAGAGAAAGGTGTAACTGTAGACATAAAATAAGCGAACTGTTAGGATTTGAATCAGAACTTTTTTCTAAAGCAATGAAAGAAGTCGATGAAATGCAGCGAATTATTGTTACTACACTAAACAAGCTCAAAACTTCTCCTAATTTATCATAGAAAACTCGCTTCGCTCGTAAGGAAGGAAATATACTTTCTTCCTTCTTCCTTCTTCCTTCTTCCTTAATTAAATATGAATGAATTAATTTCTAAAACTAACAACTTTGAAGTCAGCTTCAAACAAACAATCAAAGACGAATTAAAAAAAACAATCAAAGACAAGTTTCCCCCAACAACTACAGCAATAGCTTTACTTGTCACAACCGAATACGAAGGTATTTTTAGGAATGGGGGAATTGGAACTTACTACCGCACTTTGAGTGAGAAATTAGCAAAAAAAGGCTGTCATGTTGTGCTGCTGCTGTGCCAAAGTCAAGAGAATTTTGGTGGAGAATCAACTATCCCCGCAGTTAAACATATCTTCTCAACTGGTGAGTGTATGAATGTACTAGAATTGCAGCCAACTCACTTGAGTGTTTTGTCTCAGTTGCAGGATTGGCAATGGGTAGACTACGAGAATTATTGTGCGCTGTTTTTTGCCAGTGCGATCGCCAATACTTTTCCTAACACTTATATTTACATTGAATTTCCCGAAATGCTGGGATTAGGATACCGCACTATCCAAGCCAAGCGTACAGGTATTTTGGGAGAAAATTGTGTGGTGGCTGTGACTTTACATAGCTCCCAGGAGTGGCTAAAAGAAGCTCACGGAAGATATACGCAGTCCAATCGTGAATGGTTTTGGCAGGTTAGCTATTACGAACAATATTCTTTTGAAAAAGCTGATTTAGCCTTCTTTTTATCACATTTTCTTAAAGAGAAGATAGAAAAGTATGGTTGGAAAACATCTCATGCTCTGCATTTACCCTATTGTTTTTCTGTGATTGAACAACCTTTGTCAACACTTCCTCTGAGAAATGATTTACAAAGGCTGGTTAATGAAGATAAAATTCTCCTGGTGTTTTTTGGACGATTGGAAGAGAGAAAAGGGCTTTTTACTTTCTTGGAAGCAATTGAATTGTTAGAAAGTAATCTCTCCGAAAAACTTCACATTCTTTTTCTCGGTAAAAACGTTGAGTTGCAAGCAGAGGGTTTACAGGGGTTAGATAGCCGGGAATATATTGAACAAAAATTGGGTTCTAAATATTGCTACACCATTGTTAATGATTTATTCAGTCAAGAAGCAATTCAGTTGGTAAGAATGTTAGGTTGTGCGATTGTTTGTCTCACCAGCACTCAAGAGAACTTTCCCAACACAGCATTAGAAATGGGACAGTTACCCGTGAGTTTAATTGTCTCAGATACGGGTGGTTTTCGAGAAACTCTTAATTTAATTGAACGTAGCTCCTGCTTGCGCTGGTTTACACCGGAAAACCAGTATTCCCTTGCACAAGCGATGACTCAAGCTATCTCAGATTATCCAGAGCAAGTCAGCTTACCGACGAAAGAATTTCTCCATTGTGTCAATCTACAACTGCTGTATCAAAGAATTGGATACATGAAGCAGGCTTTTTATCCAGTAGATGAATTACCTGCAAGTCATCCAAATGAAAACGAACTTAATAAAAGTGAACCCAGGGAATGGATATTGGGGATGACTTCAATGGAGGAGCAAATCTTCTTAGAGAACTATGCCCAAAATGATTATACAGGTAGAGGGGAGATTGTAGAACTGGGTTGCTGGTTTGGTTCATCGACTATTTCCTTCGCGATGGGGCTTGATGCTAACTCCCGTATTACAAACAAAACCCAGCGGATTTATGCCTACGATCTTTTTATCTGGGATGGATATGGAATGCCGCAAAGTGTCATAGGTACTTCCTTAGAAGGAAAGTACAAAGACGGAGATAGTTTTTTAGAAGAATACCTCGAACGAATTGATCCTTGGAACCATCTTATTCGCGTTCATCCTGGGGATCTTACAGAAACTGGCTGGAAACAAGATGAAATCGAGTGTCTTTTTATTGATGCGATGAAATCCTGGGAATTAACAACTAGCATTATCAAAAATTTCTTTCCCTATCTTATCCCGGAAGTATCTATGGTAATCCATCAAGACTTTGCCCATTATTATACTTCTTGGATTTATTTAATCATGTATCGCTTGCGAGATTATCTAGTGCCGATTGAGCATCCCTTCATTTATTCTTCCAGAGCTTTTCGCTATGTCAAACCGATTCCCAAGGAAGTTTTACAAAATTCATATTCATTTACTAGCTTTTCGGAAGCAGAAGCAGAAGCAGCTTTTGATTATTCATTAGAGATTACACCAAAGAAGATGCAACCGAATATTTTGGCAGCTAAAGTTATGTACTTTGTTCATGTTAGGAATTTTGTAAAACTTCCTTGGGAATCGGTT
>JBCBQE010001039.1:0-2558 GCA_039820385.1 Cyanobacteria bacterium J06635_10 | reverse complement strand
ATACTTCCAGAGTATCTGTAGCTTTTTTACCACCACTACGAGCTAAAATATTGATTGGTTCGTCTTCATTCTCAGGAATATTTAGCCGTTCAATATAATTTTTATAATCGGGACGAGAACGACGCATAATCCGATTAGAAAACAATGGAAAAATTATCTTTGATTTATATACCTTATAAAACTTAGGAAAAGAATATAAACTATTGAAACCACATTCAGCTTGAGCTTCTATAGCCCCTCTTACATACAAAAATTGGTATTCTTCCCCATCATAAGTTAAACGACCAATGGGAAACCATTTACGAGTATTTGGGTCTTGCCAAGCTAGAAATAGGGTTTTCATATAGAAAAATTATTTAAACATACTATCCAAAAAAAATGTATGTCAGTTATACGAGATATTTTACAACAGAACAAGTAATTGAGTAACACAACTATAATTTACTGGTTTTATCAGCTTTAACGCACAGGACTTACGCAAGTGTCACAAGACTCGGTTGGTGCGTGACACCACAAGCCTTATTATTACGTTAAAAATTAGTCGAAGTGTCACAGCACCCTACGACAAAATATGCCAGTTGCGTAAGTCCTAACGCAGTTCGAGTCATCTATTTTGATTAAATTCCAGTATTTTCTGTGCAAATTCGATACCGCTTGCTGATATCCTTTCTTGTGGAATGCGCACAAATAGTTCTAAAGTACTTGTAGGTGATATCTTTGCTAGACAATCTAACCACAATGAAGCTGCATTTGAATAACGTTGTGCTGCTTGTTTAAATGCATCAAATGTTTTCAGCGTCTTTTTATCGCCTACTTGAGCGTAAAAAGCTGAAAAGGATTTGTTAGCGTATGCTTCTACAGAAAAGCCCGAATCTTTAGTTTTTAACCTGTCTTCTCGTTCCTTGTCTAATAGCTCTCTACCAAGACAAGAAGCATGATCGTAAGTCGGCGCTAAATAAGTTTTGTTATCTAAATTGACAAATCCCCAGTTTTCATGGTGTCTATCAGTGTTACCAATCCAAGCATCTAGAAGTAAATAACCAACAAAAGTTTCCACTGCTTTACTTATACCTTGTGGTGGATTCCAGTCTACTGGTAAATTAATTGAATTATTAGCGTTCGACGCGATCGCATTTAATACTGAATCTATTGTATGTTGAGAAGGGCTTTTGGTATCTCTGAGATAATCTGGAATTATTGTAGATAAAATTTCATTACCCAAAGCAAGGCTACCTCCTTTAGGTAAAAAATATCGTGAGATAACTCCTCTCTCTCCTTGGAATGTCGCTAATTCATATTTAGCATGAGGTAGACACAATAATTCAGATAACTCCGCAGCAATCTTTTCTGACCAATCTTCACCTGTATTACGTCTAGCTTTTTTATACAAACACCTACCAAAATCTTTATGGTCAAACCAAAACTTTTCTTTGGTTCCCATTTGCTCATCTTCACCAGGAGCATCTGGCGCAATTTCAATTATCGGAAAATAATCAACCATGATGCATTATTCCACAAACTGCACCATGGCTAAAATAAATCATTCCCTAACTCGCAGCCAATTGACTCCAACTCACATAAGGTAACTTCGCCGCCGTCTCTTCAATCTTCTCTGCATTACCTACCAATTGTCCGCAAGCATCCCAAGTACCGGAAATAAACATATTTTTCGCACCTCCAGGCATTTCCACGGTTGCGGAAAAATCACCGCATTGCACTTTCATTGCTGCTAAATCTACAGAAATACTTGCTTGAGGATCGTCTGTCAAAATCTCTTGCAATTTCTTAACAGTAGCAGTGTCAGCAGTCACGCAAGGAACACCCATCGCTACGCAATTACCGAAAAATATTTCAGCAAAGCTTTCACCAACTAAAGCTTTAATCCCCCATTTTGCAAGAGCTTGAGGAGCATGCTCTCTGGAAGAACCACAGCCAAAGTTCCGGTTTACTACTAAGATACTTGCATTTTTATACTGCGGTTGGTCGAAGGAATGTTTACCTTCAAGTCCTTTGCGATCGTCTTCAAAAGCGTGTTCTCCCAAACCATCAAAGGTAACGCAACGCAAAAACCGCGCCGGGATAATTCTATCTGTATCGATGTCATTTCCTATTAAAGGAATACCGTTTCCAGAAACTGTTTTAACTTCACTCATAATATTTTTGGGAATTGGGCATTGGGCATTGGGCATTGGGAATTGGGAATTGAGCATGGGGAGAGGAGCCACTGCGTTGCCGAGGTACCCTCGGTTGTAGCAAGTGGCGTGGGGTAGAGGGGGGAGAGGGGGGAGAGGGGGTAGATAATTTTTGTTTCTTTACTTCCAACTCCTAACTCAATACTCCTAACTCCGTGAGCCACCAACAACTATCAACTAACTAATTCACGTACATCTGCAACAGTACCTTTAATCGCAGCAGCAGCAACCATGGCGGGACTCATTAATAAAGTACGTCCGGTGGAGGAACCTTGTCTTCCTTTAAAGTTACGGTTGGAGGAAGAAGCACTTATTTGTCTTCCCTGCAATTTATCGGGGTTCATTGCCAAACACATCGAACATCCA
>JBCBQE010001038.1:0-2563 GCA_039820385.1 Cyanobacteria bacterium J06635_10 | reverse complement strand
ATTAAGATATGGTCTTACAACCTGGCTTTGGCCAAAAGCAGAAAATGCAACACCAAGTTTTCCTTTGCTTTCAATCCTTATGGATGCTTCATCAGTGATCCATGATTTCCAGGTAAACATGTTTTTGGGAGATGGACAATATCGGCGCGTAAATCCTACCATTAAAGAAAACATTAGTCTTGATGATTGTTCTAAAATTCCGTATATGCAAAAGTTAGTAGATAACTACATTAAATCTGAGCATTGGCAGCATCACAAAAATTGGATTCAAGAAAATTTCTTATAACCTTGTTTCAAAACGCAAATCAATTTATTAAATTAAATTTATTAGGGCTTACGCAACTGGCACATTTTTTTGTAGGATGCTGTAATGGGAACTCATTAAAAATTTGTAATTGGTTCCCCGTGACACTTTGACTGATTTTTAACGTAAAAATAAGGCTTTTGATGCCATGCACCATCCGAGTCTCGTGACAATCGCGTAAGTCGTGTTGATTTGTAAATTAAACCAAACTGAGGAAATCAAAATGGCAACAACAGATAAAGAATTTGATTCTATAATTATTAAACAAGAAGATACTAAACAGAAAGCACTCTCTGTGATCGGCAACGTCACGGGAGACTCCCTTGCCTATTTTGAGCAACAGGGAAAGAACAAAAATGTAGCTACCTTTGTCGGTGGCTCGGGAGTTGATATCAAAGATATTAGTGGCAAGCAGAATGCACTTTATATTTATAATAATCAAACAGAAAAACCAACAGCAGCGATATTAAATAAAGGTTCTGGTGCAGTACTTCATGTTAAACAAGAAGGATCGGGAAATGCCGCTGAATTTGAAGGAGGAAGCGGAGTTGATATACTTCGGGTTACCGGCAAGAATCATGCACTAGCCGTTTATAATAATCAAACAGAATATCCTTCAGTATGGATCGGAAATAAAGGTACTGGTCCAGCTCTTTCTGTTAAACAAGAAGGTGGTAGCGATATTGCTTCATTTCGCACTAAAAAAGATAAATCAAAATTTGTTATTGGTCATCAAAATAGCGATGTTGAATCAATCAGCTTAGCTATTTATCAAGCAGAACAACCTGTATGGAAACCGACAACAAATCTTTCCGACCTCAGTTTAGCAGAAAATATCACCCCAATTGAAAATGCTTTAGATAAAGTATTATCATTAGAAGGAGTCTCTTTCACTTGGAAAGATAAAGCTTTAGGAAAAGATAGAGAAATAAGTGTATCTGCTGAAAAAGTAGGGAAGGTTTTACCAGAATTAGTACATTCTGGATTGGTTAAATATGAGAAATTAGTTCCGGTTTTGATTGAAGCAATTAAAGCACAACAAAAGCAAATTGAAGAATTGCAAACACAAGTTGAATCATTAAAAAACCAATAAATCAAAATGGTCAACAAATAAACAGGATACAAGCCTCCGGATTTATCTGTGGAAAATAAAAAAAGTATTTTCCACAACTCAGGTTCCTCGATTTTCAAGCCGGGTACTTGATAATTGATAACTGATAACTGAAATGACACCATTTCCGCGTTCCGGAAAACTATGAAAATATGGGAAAACCTCTCTCAACCAGTCAGTGTGGACATCACAACGACTCGTGTGGGCAGGAATTTGGGCGGATACACTTTAACATGGGGTAAGGGCGGCATGTATTTCCGCCCAAATTCCCAGGTTTTCCCATATTTTCAAGGAACAGTTGAAGCCCCAAACCCAGACTGTTGAAACCTGGGATTTGGCATGTTTGATGTTGGCAACACCATGTCATTTCTAAACGCCGAAGAACCAACAGCGGTAGATTTAGTTACTGATTTTGGGGTTAATGTTCTATGGCATCCTAGTTTGGGAATGGAGTTGGGGATAGACTTGCAGACAATGCTGTGGGAATGTCTCTTAGGTAAAAAACCCCTGGATATTTTAGTTTTTGAAGGCAGCGTAATTCAAGCCCCCAATGGTACTGGCGAATGGAACCGTTTTGCCGATCGCCCTATGAAAGATTGGTTAAGCGATCTTTGTCAAGTTGCTAATTATGTGGTGGCCGTGGGAGACTGTGCTTGTTGGGGAGGAATCCCGGCGATGGCTCCTAATCCTACAGATTCGACGGGATTACAATTTCTCAGACGAAAAGAAGGTGGATTTTTAGGTAAGGAATTCCGGTCAAAATCGGGTTTACCCGTTATAAATATTCCCGGATGCCCAGCCTACACCGATATATCTTTTGTAATGGCTTCTATGCAAGCATTTAGTATTTTTTTAGAATCAAGATTGCTTAAATATTGCTTATTTTAAGCTAACGCTATAGGACTAAAATTAATTAAAAACCTAAATTGGATATATAAATCAAATTACTTAAAATTTACTTAATTAGATCTATTGAGTCAAAAAAATAGAAAAAATTTATGTATTTATAAATAGGAATTAGACAAAAAAATACAGGTTGTAATCACCTGTATAGTTTTAATATTTTTATCCTTGTATTACTTAATACTTTGATTCAGGTACAATCTCGATATTTCTAATTCTAAATCAGCTATACGTTTCTTAAGTTG
>JBCBQE010001037.1:0-2564 GCA_039820385.1 Cyanobacteria bacterium J06635_10 | reverse complement strand
TTTAAAAGTAATAAAAATACTCATTTCTTTAAGGAATCTTTAATATAAGAACCGATTACTTCTGACTATTGCTTTATTTACTTACTAAAATTTGTGTGCTGTTTTACAAAGTGAATATTTTTTCTTTTATAGGTAATCAAATTTTCTCTATATAAATAGGAACTAGATGAAACAGTTGATTATTTTTGATATTATTATCGATGGTGTTGCTACAGATAGATGATGTATGGTATTTATGTCTACTGAGTAACTAAATAAACTTTCCGAAGGAGGGCAGATAAATGCGTGAAAAGTGGGAAGTCGTTTAGGCTTAAATCATCACTCTGTTTTAATTTAAAGCTTTGAGGAGTACTTCATTATCTGTGGCCCTGCCAGGAAATACCCGTGAGAAGTATTGATTATTGTCTAATATTTCATTTTCGCTTTTGAGAATGACTGCAATCAAAGTGGACTAATCACCCGCCCGTTGTAACCCTTTGCTTGAAAGAAGTCATTTTCCACCAAAACGCGTTGTCCAATAATCCCTGGCTTCCCCTGTCTAAATCAATTAAATATGAGTATTTTTCTAACTCTCATCATAGTCTTCCTGACTCTAATTAGTTTTATTGGTGAATGGTTTCCGGTTGATATTACAGCCATCGGGGTAATGGTATTGTTGATGGCTCTGGGGTTAGTGACTCCAGAAGAGGGTATTTCTGGTTTTGGTAATTCGGCAACTATTACTGTAATGGCAATGTTCATCCTTAGTGCGGGAATTTCTCGCACCGGAGCAATTGCGGCAGTAAACGATTTACTGTTGAAATGGGGAGGTAAACATTTAACCAAGCAAATTCTAGCTATTGGAATAATTACAGGACCAATAAGTGCTTTAATTAACAATACTGCAGTAGTTGCAGTTTTTTTACCAGTGGTGGAAGATTGGTGCAAAAAACAAGGCATTTCTCCATCTAAGTTACTGATGCCCTTATCCTTCGTCACAATTCTGGGGGGAATGTTAACGACAATTGGTACTTCCACTAATGTCTTGGCAAGTGGTTTGTCTGAAAAATTGGGATATGGTGCTTTTAGCTTGTTTCAATTCACCGAATTAGGATTAATTATTTTTACTGTCGGCTTAGCCTATTTAACCTTTATTGCACCTCGACTGTTACCTAACCGTAAAATTAGAAGTAATAATACAGTCACTCAAGATTATGACCTTAAAGATTATGTCAGCGAAATTGTAGTTGCACCAAGTTCTAATTTAGTCGGACAAACTTTACGCCAAAGCAAACTCCAGCGGAAATTTGATTTGGATGTATTAGAAATAATCAGAAATGACAACCACTTTCCCCAACCCTTCGCAGATAAACTCTTACAAGGAGGGGACATTTTAATGGTTAGGGGTGGGAAAGAGTGTTTGCTTAAGGTTAAAGATGAAAGAGGAATAGAATTTTTACCCGATATTCAGTTTGGCGATAAATCCTGGGAAAAAAATCTGAGCTCCGGAGAAGAAAGCATTGCAGAAGTTTTAATTCTGTCTAATTCCAACTTAATTGGCTCCACCCTTAAAGATATCCGGTTTAGACAACGCTATAATGCCACAGTTTTAGCAATTCGCCGGGGAGAAGAATTAGTCAGAGAAAGACTTGGTAAAGTCAAATTACGTTTCGGTGACGTGCTATTGTTACAAGGACCAAATCAAAGTTTTTTAGGGCTGCAAACTAGTAGAGATTTGCTATTTATTGGCGATCGCGATTTAGAAACTTTGCGACGAGAGAAAGCAGGAATCGCTGTGGGGATTGGCTTGGGAGTTGTTTTAGCCGCTGCTTTTGGTATACTGCCAATTCTAGTAAGTGCTTTACTTGGGGTACTTTTGATGGTACTGACTGGTTGTCTCAAACCTGGTGAAGTCTATCAAGCTGTACGTTGGGATATTATTTTTCTATTAGCTGGATTGATTCCTTTGGGAATTGCCATGGATAAGTCTGGAACAACTCAATGGTTGGCGCAGAATTTAGTCGCTATCGGAGGAAATCTTTCAGGTTATTGGTTACTCACTTTTTTTTATCTTGTAACTGTTTTAATTACAGAAATTCTTTCTAATAATGCTTCTGTAGTTTTACTTTTACCTGTTGCTGTGGAAGTAGCAAAAAGTCTTAGTTTTAACCCCATGGCTTTTATATTAGTAGTCACTTTTGCCGCTTCTAGCAGCTTTATGACTCCCATTGGTTATCAAACTAACACTATGGTTTATAGCCCCGGTGGTTACAAATTTATCGATTTTGCGCGAGTTGGTGCGCCATTGAGTTTGCTGATGGCACTAATTGTTCCACCACTAATTATTCTTTTATATGGTTTAAAGATCGGATAAGTTAATCATCTCTTACTTTTTTAATTAAAGCCATCCACATATCCGATGGGTTGGAGTAGTAATCAATTTGCTCTACTTGGTATTGCTTAGATTCACTCCCTATTTGTAAAACTATATAGTCCCCAAGTTTAACCCCTGTACTTCGTGCTGTCATATAAGCTTTTGTCACGTCTTCGGGTGCAACTTCAAATACATAGTCACTTCCACGAAC
>JBCBQE010001036.1:0-2568 GCA_039820385.1 Cyanobacteria bacterium J06635_10 | reverse complement strand
GGAAAGCATTAATAATTTTAGTATGTTTTGCAATCACGTGCTCGTGATTCCTGCCCTTAAAGCATTACTAGATAATCCCGATTTACAATTAGATGGTTTTATTGGTCCCGGTCATGTCAGTATGGTAATTGGGTCAAATCCTTATAAATTTATTTCTCAAGAATATCAAAAACCAATTGTCATATCTGGGTTTGAACCGTTAGACATTTTACAATCAATTTGGATGTTATTATGGCAGCTTGTAGAAAATCGCTGCGAAGTCGAAAATCAATATAGTCGTTTAGTTGAACAAAAAGGAAATCAACAAGCTATAAAAGCCATAAACCAAGTATTTGAAGTCAGAAAAACTTTTGCATGGCGAGGTTTAGATGAAATACCATACTCCGGTTTAAAAATTCGTACTGAATATGGAAAATTTGATGCAGAAAATAAATTTACCATTCCTAATTTGAAAATTTCCGATCGTAAAGTCTGTCAATGTGGAGAAATTCTCAAAGGAGTTTTAAAACCTTGGGAATGTAAAGTATTTGGTACAGCTTGCACGCCAGAAACACCAATTGGATCTTGTATGGTTTCCTCAGAAGGTGCTTGTGCAGCTTATTACAAATATGGACGAAATCAGTTAACAGTACCATGACAATGAACAATGAACAGTTATGAAATAACACAGTTATATTTTACTTCTTACCCCTTAACTCCTACCTCACCTATTATGCCATTTATTACGATTCAAATTGCCAAAGGACACTCCATAGAAAAGAAGCGAGAATTAGCCAAAGCTATAACTGATGCAATGGTTTCTACAATGGGTACAAAACCTGAATGGGTAACAATTCATATTGATGAATTTGAACGAGATAATTGGGCTGTTGGAGGTACTCTACATTCTGATAAACATAAAGGAAGGCATAAAGAAAAAGGTGTGTAATTGTCTGCTTCCGAGCCTCTGTTTTATAACTCCCTTTCAGTTGCTCTGTCTACCCTGAATTCTGGAGGCAAGTCGATAATTTGCATTACAAGACTCTGAGTGACAACCAAAATAATAAATTAATTTCTATAATTATTCCTTTCTCGCCAGAAGATTTCCGATAAAATTTCTTCCCCTGCTCCGGGAACCCTACTTCTCTCAATCAACACCGGTAATCTTAGAGTCAAAAGGGGAGTAGTTTACCTTCTTACTAGTCTGACAAGTTAACTATGCTGGATTTTCTTCTCCCCCTGCTTCACCTCTCACTCAACCCAGCAATATTGGTTTGTAAATTTATTAAAAATTAAAAATGCAAACATCTTCACAAAATCAATTTTTTCAAAAACTCGAAAAAAATCGCCAACGAAGAGTCAAGGTGAGAGATACTACCATCACACTTGCCCATGGTAGCGGCGGAAAAGCGATGCACGATTTGATTGATGATATCTTTATTAGTACTTTTAATAATCCAACTTTATCCCAATTAGAAGATCAAGCAAAATTTGATTTAACAAATTTAACGCAGCTAGGGAATCGATTAGCTTTTACAACTGACTCTTATGTTGTAGATCCTTTATTTTTTCCTGGTAGCAATATTGGAGAATTAGCCGTTAACGGTACAGTTAATGACTTAGCCGTTGGCGGTGCAAAACCTTTATATCTTAGTTGTAGCGTCATTTTAGAAGAAGGTTTATCTATCGAAACATTACGCCGTGTTGCGCAAAGTATGCAAATAGCAGCACAAAAAGCAGAAGTGGAAATTGTGACTGGAGATACAAAAGTTGTTCATAGAGGTGCTGTAGATAAATTATTTATTAACACAACTGGAATTGGTATTATTCCTCCAAATATTTGTATCTCTGCTAGCAATATCAAACCCGGAGATACGATAATTGTTAATGGAGAAATAGGGAATCATGGTGCAGCAATTTTAATAGCTCGTGGAGAATTAGCTTTAGAATCTGACATTAAAAGTGATTGTCAGCCATTACACGATTTAGTTGCAGCAATACTCAATGTTTGTCCCGAAATTCATGCAATGCGAGATGCTACTAGGGGTGGTTTAGCTACAGTTTTAAACGAATTTGCCTTAACTGCAAATGTCGGAATTCGTCTCCAAGAAGAATCTATTCCCATTCGAGAGGAAGTCAAAGGTGTTTGTGAAATCTTAGGTTTAGAACCATTATACTTAGCCAATGAAGGTAAATTAGTAGTAGTAGTAGGAAGCGAAAATGCCTCCAAGGTTTTAGCAGCCATGAAATCACATCCAGCAGGAAAAAATGCTGCCATCATCGGTAAAGTAATTTCCTCACCTCAAGGCGTAGTATCCTTAAAAACCAGCTTTGGAGCCGAAAGAATTATTGATATGTTAGTTGGAGAACAATTACCAAGAATTTGTTAATTAGGAGTTGTCGCAGACGTAGCACTGCTACGTCTCTTATTGAGTTAGGAGTTAGGAGTTTAAATTAAAAATTATTTCTACTCCCTCTATCTTCAACTGATAAGTGATAACTGTTCACTGTTCACTGAATATGCACGAACTTGGAATTACTCAAAATATAGTATTAATTGTTAGCGAATATGCTAAAGGAAAAAAAGTT
>JBCBQE010001035.1:0-2571 GCA_039820385.1 Cyanobacteria bacterium J06635_10 | reverse complement strand
TAGAACTATTAACCATGCAACAGTATGACGTTGTGATTATCGGTGCAGGACACAACGGATTAGTTTGTGCTGCTTATTTATTGAAAGCTGGCTATAGCGTAGCATTATTTGAAAAACGTCCGGTTCCCGGTGGTGCGGCGACTACAGAGGAACTTCTACCCAAAGAAGCACCGGGATTTAAGTTTAATCGGTGTGCGATCGACCACGAATTTATTCATCTCGGGCCGGTGGTTGAAGAATTAGAATTAGAAAAATACGGATTAAAATATCTTGATTGCGATCCAGTTGTATTTTGTCCCCATCCCGATGGAAAGTATTTTTTAGGACATAAATCTTTAGATAAAACCTGTGCGGAAATCGCTCGTTATTCTCAACGCGATGCTGTAAAATATAGAGAATTTACTCAGTATTGGGAAAAAGCTTTGAGTGCGATGATTCCCATGTTTAACGCACCACCGAAGTCAGTTTTAGATATTGCTGGGAATTACAATATTAGTAAATTTAAAGATTTATTTTCAGTAGTAGGTTCACCAGCTAAAACCCTGGATTTTGTTCGCAACATGATAACCAGTGGTGAAGATATTCTTAATGAATGGTTTGATTCAGAATTTCTCAAAGCACCTTTAGCTAGACTTTGTGCAGAATTGGGGGCTCCACCTTCCCAGAAAACCTTGGCAATTGGTGCAATAATGATGGCGATGCGTCATAATCCGGGAATGTCTAGGCCTCGTGGCGGTACTGGTGCCTTGACCCAAGCTTTAGTAAAATTAGTTAAGAGTAAAGGTGGCGATATTTTTTGCGATCGCCAAGTTGAAAAAGTATTGATTGATGAGGGTAAAGCCGTCGGTGTTAGAGTTGTAGGAGGTAAAGAATTTCGCGCTCAAAATGCGGTAATTTCTAACATTGATGCCAAAAGATTATTTATGCAAATGATAGATAAAAGCGATACAGATGCAGCGGATTCTGAATTGCATGAAAGATTAAAACGTCGCATCGTCAATAATAACGAAACTATTCTCAAGATTGATTTAGCATTAAACGAACCGCTACATTTTGCACATCACGAACATAAAGACGAATATTTAGTTGGTTCTATCTTGATTGCCGATTCAGTTCATCATGTAGAACAAGCTCATAGCTTATGTATATTAGGTCAAATACCTGATGCCGATCCCTCAATGTACATAGTAATGCCAAGTTACCGCGATCCTAGTTTAGCACCGAACGGAAAGCATACTTTGTGGATCGAATTTTTTGCTCCCTATCAAATTAAAGGTGCCGAGGGAACTGGTTTAAATGGTACTGGTTGGACTGATGAATTGAAAAACAAAGTCGCAGATAGAGTAATTGATAAATTAGCAGATTATGCGCCAAATGTAAAGGATGCAACTATTGCTCGTGCTGTAGAAAGTCCGGCAGAATTAGGTGAAAGATTGGGAGCTTATAAGGGGAATTTCTATCACATTGATATGACATTAGATCAAATGGTTTTCTTACGTCCCTTACCCGAAATAGCTAATTATAAAACCCCAATTAATAACTTATATTTAACAGGTGCGGGAACTCATCCAGGTGGTTCAATTTCCGGAATGCCTGGGCGTAATTGTGCGAGAGTATTTTTGCAGAAACAGCAACCCATGCAGCAAAGTTTTAAAGATGTACGGGAGTCGATTGTTTCTACCTTTGAATCGGTTTTTAAAAATAAATAGAGATTGTTTTCAAAACTAATTAATTAGCCCTCATCCTAGAAGGATGGGGCTATAATTACAAAGCCCACCTATGTGGGCTAATAAAAAAATGATTTTATATGGAATGCAAACGGCACAAAAGTTGAAGGTTTAACGGCGATTGGTAGAGCAACGATTGGTACTTTAAGAATGAATAACCCCGTAATTATTGTTGCTAGGAGACGATGGGCGTTTAGTGGCTGGCATCCCCCGTCGATTAAATCAATACCCTAGTACTAAAAAAATGTCATCCCGACTACAGATGACAAATCATACACAAAAGTGATGCAATGGATATAGCGTAGCCAATGCATTGAACATGACACAACGGGTTTTAATTTTAGGGGGAAACGGACGCATAGGTAGTAGTGTTGCTAGGGATATCGCCAAGCATACACAAGCGGAGATCGCTGTTACTGGGCGTAGGTTGCCTCAAAGGCGACAGGAAACCTCTCTACAATACTTAGCCTTGGATTTAGCGGAAACTGAAAAACTACATGAAGCTATTTCCAGTACTGATATTGTCGTTCATTGTGCTGGTCCTTTTCACTACCGGGATACCTCCGTATTACAAATATGCATTGAACAAGGCGTTCACTATGTTGATGTTAGCGACCATCGTTCCTATACTAGTAAAGTATTAACCCTTCACGAACAAGCTGCCGCAAAAGGTATTACGGCGGTAATTAATACAGGTATTTTCCCTGGTATTTCTAATAGTATGGTGCGTCAATGTGTGGAACAATTTGATATCCCAGAAAAGATACATTTAAGTTATGTTGTCGCGGGTTCCGGTGGTGCTGGGATTACGGTGATGCGAACCACATTTTTAGGCTTGCAAAAT
>JBCBQE010001034.1:0-2572 GCA_039820385.1 Cyanobacteria bacterium J06635_10 | reverse complement strand
GTAGAAGTATAAGTGTAATTCCCATCGTAATTAGCTAAATCGGTAGTAATATTTTCCCCAAAATGAAAAGGTGTAATTGTACCAGCACGACAAGCATATTCCCATTCTGCTTCGGTTGGTAATCTATAATTTCGTCCGGTTTTTTGACTTAGTTTTTTACAGAGTTTTACAGCATCATCCCAGGATACACAATCAACAGGTCGATTTTCACCTTTGAATTTAGCGGGGTTTTTCCCTGTAATTGCTTTATATTGTGCTTGGGTAACTATATATCGACTCATGAAGAAACTAGGTATTGTAACTTGATGTTGAGGACTTTCGTTGTTTCTTCTTTTCTGTTCACTATCTGGAGAACCCATAATAAATTGTCCTCCTGGTATTTGTACCATTTCTAAGGTAATACCATCATCTAATTTTTCAATCAAATATTTTGCTTTGCAGGTTTTTTTCTCAATTACTTTCCCTCTTTTATCAACTTTTACAGTTGTAAATTCAAATGTCCGTAGTATGGGTTTTTCTAGTAAAGCAATTGTGGTTAATTTGGAGATATTTTGTGTTTGATTTACTGATTTATTTATTTGGGAATTAGAGCTTTTTGAAGCGGTTAGTTTACTTATAGAAAATATTTTTTTGAGAATTGTTTGAATAATGGGTTTACCGGTTGATTTTTGTGATAGTTCAATTGCTTTTAAAGCTTCTGCTGCATTTTGGTAACGCTGACTAACCCGAGGATGCACCATTTTTGTTAATACTTCCGCAAAATCATCAGAAATGTTAACTTTATCCAGCCAAATTATTTCTCCATCTCGATTAAAATCTAATTTATCGGGTTGTATTCCCGTCAATGCTTGTATAGCAAGCATCCCCACAGCATAGATATCGCTTGCTAATTTTGGTTTTCCATTACATTGCTCGAATGGAATAAATCCTGGTGTACCAACTACTGCTGTAAAATTAGGTTGTGCGATATTTCTGCATACTACTTGCTTAACAGCACCAAAGTCAATCAAGACAATTTTCCCATCAATCCGACGACGCATGATATTTTTAGGATTGATATCGCGGTGAATAATATTTTGTTGGTGAACGACTTCTAGTACTTCTAAAATTTCTTGTAAAAGCTGAATAACTTCATCTTCAGAAATATTTTGTCCTAGAGGGATTGTTTCTGTTAAATCTACCCCATCAATAAATTCTTGAACTAAATAAAATTGATTTCTTTCTTGAAAATATTCTAATAAATTGGGAATTTGTGGGTGGATATTACCCAATTTATAAAGAGTCGCAGCTTCTTTACGAAAAGCTTGTTTTACCCACTTTAATTCCTCATCTTTGAGATTTTTGGTTTTCAGACGTTTGACAACACACTTAGGTTTTAAATCTACAGGAATACCCAAATCTTCAGCAAGATAGGTTTCACCAAACCCCCCGGTTCCTATTTTTTTGATAATTTTGTATCGGTTGCGGAGTGTTTGACGGATATTCATAGACTTACCCAAGCTCTTTTCCTCTGATATGATTTATAAATCGGACAATGGGCATGGCAAAGCAGTATTAAATATCATACCGGAATCTCAATTATAAATTCCGTACCTTCACCAAGAACAGAATTACAAGTTAATTTTCCACCATGTTTTTCCTCAATAATTTGTTTAGCGATCGCCAATCCTAGTCCCGTACCTTTACCTACTCCTTTAGTAGTAAATAAATGCTCAAATATTTGATTTTTAGTTTCTTCGCTCATCCCTTTACCGTTATCAGCAATTTTAATTTTGACACTGTTATTGTCCATTGAAGTTTGAACAGTAATTTTATTGGGATTTGCTTGAATCTCCTCAAAACTGAGTCCAGTATTAAATTCTTCTAAAGCATCAATTGCATTGGCTAAAATATTCATAAATACCTGATTTAATTGTCCGGGGAAACATTCTATTTGGGGTAGATCGGCATAATCAGTGATTACTTCAATAGCCGGACGTTGTTCGTTGATTTTGAGACGATGTTTGAGAATTAAAATTGTGCTATCAATTCCTTGGTGAATGTTAAAGGCTACTTTATATTTTTTATCAGCACGGGAGAAAGTTCTTAAACTAGTGCTAATATTTTTTAATCTATCGCAAGCCATAACCATAGAATCAAGCATCTCAGGTAAGTCTCCTAAGCTATAATCTAAGTCTATATATTGAGCATGTTCGATAATTTTTTCATCAGGATTTGGTAGGCTTTCTTGATATAATTTCAGATGTTCGATAATATCAGCAAAAATTGGTTTAGTTTGTTTAAGACTTACATTAATAAAGCCCAAAGGATTATTCATTTCATGGGCTACACTAGCGACTAAATTACCTAAAGCGGACATTTTTTCACTTTGAACTATTTGTAATTGAGCTTGTTGTAAATCTTCTAATGCTTGTTGTGCTTGTTGATAAAGTTGAGCATTTTCTAAGGATATCGCTGCTTGGGAAGAAAGCAAATTAATCACTTGTAAGCGTTCCTTTGTAAATACCCCGCTTGTGAGTTTATTTTCTAAATAGATCATAAAAACTAAATTTCGTTGATTTAGAATCTGCGT
>JBCBQE010001033.1:0-2575 GCA_039820385.1 Cyanobacteria bacterium J06635_10 | reverse complement strand
TTAGAAGAGCAAAATCAAGATGAAGAAACTGTTTCACCACAGTTAGAAGAGCAAAATCAAGATGAAGAAACTGTTTCGCCACAGTTAGAAGAGCAAAATCAAGAAGAAAATTTAGATAAAAAATCAATTCAAACTAAATTAACCGTTGGTGAACCCGGAGATAAATACGAACAAGAAGCCGATACCGTAGCAGCAAAGGTAGTAGAACACATCAACTCACCGAAATCCCAGCAACCAGTACAAGGTAAAGTTGAGCCAATTGTACAACCAACCCTAATGCGTCAAGGTGGTGCTGGTGGAGGAACCGTTAACCGTGATGTAGAGCAAAATATCCAACAAGCGCGGGGTGGCGGACAGGGTTTAGCTGATAATGTTCGGCAGCCGATGGAGCAAGCGTTTGGGGCTGATTTTAGTGGTGTGAAGGTACATACTGGTGGACAAGCGGATGTATTAAATCGTTCGTTGAATTCGCGGGCTTTTGCTACTGGACAGGATATCTTTTTTAAGCAAGGAGAGTATAATCCGGGGAGTCGAGGGGGGCAGGAGTTGTTGGCTCATGAGTTGACTCATGTGGTGCAGCAGACGGGGACGCTGCAGCGTCAGGAAAACTCAGATGACGAAGCACCGCCCAGTAAGAAAATTTTAGATCACCTAAATGAATTGAGAAACGTATCTGGAGATTTCAAACGTAAGGAAAAGACCAAAAAACTCATTGATTACGTAAGGCAGCAACTCAAAGAATATCCAGAGAAAATTAAACTATACAAGAAACAAACAGAACCCAATACAGAAGAAAAACTTAAAGTCTTAGGTGAAGTAGCGGCTGGAGCAGCTCGGATTGAGTTTTTACTAGGCACAATTTACGTTGGTGGTTCCAATAAAGAACATAAATGGGAAGACGAAAATAATCCAGGATATTTGGTTAACTATTACAAGAAAGAAGCTAACGCAATTAGATCTATGGAGGATGATAAAAATACAGCTCCTTGGTGTTCTATGTTTGCCACTACCGTTCAAAAGATGGTTTGGGGAAGTAAGACAGTTCAATCGGGTTACAAGGTTGCGAATAAATTTGATTACGATTCAAGTAAAGGGGGCAAATTTGTTGGGACTAAATCAGCTACTAAGCCCGATAAAAATCCTTGGCATAGCTTGAAAGAAGAACTCGACAAAGCCAATGAAGAAAAGCTTGACAATGCCAATAAAGAAAAGCTCGACAAAGCTAGTAAAGAAGAACTCGACAAAGCCAATAAAGAAAAACGTAAAAGCTTGGTAGAGACCTTTTTTAAAAAGAATTTCACGCCCCAAGCTGGTGATATTATGGTTGTTCGTCGAGAAAACGCTAAGGAAAACTCATTTTTAAAAGCGAAAAGCCACACTACTTTGATTGAAAAAGTCGAAGACCAAAAAATCTACACAATTGAAGGAAACAAAAAAAAGCGTGTAATGGGACGCATTTTTGATCTTACTAAACCAGAAGACGTAAAGGAAATAATCTTTATTGCTCGCCAGAGCCTATCTCAGGGTACATCTGATTCAAATACAAATGATGGTCAGTCAGGCACCTCCTATTCAGAAAATGACTTGTTGAGACCTATTCAGGAGATTAGCCGACTTTTAAGGGAGTATGCCGAAGAGAGAAAATATATCAACTTTTGGAATTCTAAAAATAATAAGGTGGATTCTGTTGCAAATCTTGTAAAGTATCCTAGACCAGCATCCAAAGGTAGTCCGTAGGTTGGGTTGAAGAATGAAACCCAACATCCGTGCGGATTAAAAATCATTACGATATTTATTGAATTTGAGATTGGCTCTGTAATGTTGGGTTATGCCTTCGGCACGCTACGCGAACGCTATCGCTCAACCCAACCTACCAATTAAGGAAAGTAACAAATGATAGAGATTTATGAACTTATCGAAAAAATTCAAAAAAGACCTTCTATGTACTTAGGTAAACCATCTATTAGTAACCTTCGTGCTTTTTTAGCTGGCTATAATTTTTCTCGTCGTGCAATGAATATTCCCGAAACTGAACAAGAAATAAAATTTGGAAATTTCCAAGAGTGGATACAAAATAAATTTAATATTACTTCTTCTCAATCATGGGATAAGATTATTATCTTTTATTCTGAAGATGAAAAAGATGCCTTGAATCAGTTTTTTGATTTATTTGAAGAATTTCGGAAAAACCTTGTTAATCAACAAGAATCTTCGGATAGTCAAGAAAATATTTCATCTGTCAGTAAGTTGGCTTAAAGAATAAAACCGATCAGAATTGACTCATACTTCCACTACAACTCCCTGTACACCAAGGAAATCAAGGGAATCTTCTGTATTTTCTTCAAATTCCAAACAAAGAGCGATAAGCCTTCGGCATGCGCTTCGCGATCGCTTCCCGAATCCGCTCCATCAATTCATCCAAAGATTTAGCTTGGGTATGACATCCTTTAAGAGTGGGAACGGAAGCAACAAAATAACCATCAGCATCCCGCTCAATAATCACATTAAATTCTCGACTCAATTTTGATCGACAAGAGATATTATCTGTAGTAAGGAAATTGAAATCAAAAATGAG
>JBCBQE010001032.1:0-2579 GCA_039820385.1 Cyanobacteria bacterium J06635_10 | reverse complement strand
AGGGTGCTGTGACATTTAATTAAAATTTGAACGTAATAATAAGGGTTGTAGTGTCACGCACCACGCGAGTTTTGTGAAACTTGCGTAAGTCCTGTTATATATATAAAAAAATCATTTAATCGCAAAGAAAACCGATATCTTAAAGATACCGGCTTTCTTTATTCTTACAAATAATTTAATACTGCTGTCTTGATTCAAGAATAGGTCATCTGATTTGTCCGATTGACCAGATTCTTTTAACTTTTGATGACAATTTTGAAAAATAACTATAAACCCAAATGACTAATTAAAGCTGCAAATTCCATTAGATAATCCCAGGTTTGAGAACCAATTACTCCATCTACTACTATTTGTTTATCCTTTTGAAAAGATTTAATTGCTGCTTGAGTTTGAGATCCAAATACACCATCTATTTTTCCAAAATAGTAACCTTCAAAGCCTAAAGTTTCCTGAATAAAAGGAGAAAATTTCAAAACGCTTTGAATTTTAGCAACATCATCACAATAACTACCACGACATAATAAAGGTAAATCGGGACGTTGACCGATGTAAAGCGCTTCCCATGTCACAACTCCAACGAGGCTATCTTGCTTTAAAAAGGTACGATACTGAAATACTTCTACTGCTAGTAGGGTTATTTCACCGAATACACCATCAATGACAAGAGAAGGAACATCAGGTACTCTCTTGATTAAGAATTTTTGCAATTGTTTGACACAATCCCCAGTAGCACCAAATTTTAAGGTAGGTTGTTTGATTTGAACTGGGCTTAAAATCATGAATTTTTCCTCGAATTCGCTTCTGACATAAGACATCAAGATGATGCGAAAGGATTCCGCAGAATAATAAGGTACACAAACGGGTACTTTGGACATTTGTATGTATCCATACTTTCTTGTTTGTATATTGCAAAAAACTTAGCTAAAGTACGACAAAATTAATGCACCTACAAACAGTGACAAATAAATGAAGAAACGTAGATTATTATTATTTACTGTAATATTGGCGTTCGCGATTATTTTTAGCAATTATCATTCTACTTGGGCTTCATCTTTAAATAAAGAAACCCTGACAATGATTACTTCCCCTGATTATCCTCCTTATGAATTTTATGAAACGAAAGGTGGGGAACGTAAAATAGTTGGTTTTGATATTGATATCGCCAATTATATTCAGAAGGAGTTAGGCTTCAAACTCAAGATTGTACAATCGGATTTTAATGGTTTGATTCCGGCACTTCAAGCAAATCGTGCTGATTTTGTGATGGCGGGGATGACTCCGACTCCACAACGCCGAAAAAATGTAGATTTTTCGATTATTTATTACGAAGCTCAAGATACTATTGTTGCTCTTAAAAGTCGTAATTTAAAGAAGCCAGAAGATTTATCAGGTAAGATTGTCGGCGTACAATTAGGGACAATTCAGGAACAAAATGCAAAACAAATTTCTGAAAAAGTTGCGGATATTCAATTAAAGCAACTTAATAAAGTACCAGAAATAGTTCAGGAAATTAAAGCTGGAAGAATTGATGCGGCCATTGTTGAAGATACTGTTGCTTTGGGATTTGTCAAAGCTAACCCAGAGTTACAGTTTAATATTATTCCTTCAATTGAAAATGCATCGGGTTCAGCGATCGCTTTTCCTAAGGGTTCGCAGTTAGTTGAACCATTTAATGATGTACTGCGAAAAATGAAGAGTAATGGTAAATTGGAAAGTTTAAGTAAAAAATGGTTTTCTACAACTTCTCCAACATCAGAAGATTTATCTAATAATTCACCTCCTGCTTCATCTGGTGGATTAAATTTAGATTTCAGACGAATTATTCCAGAAATACCATTTATCCTCAAAGGTATTCCTTTAACTTTACTCTTTACTTTATTATCAGTATTTCTCGGCTTATTTTGGGGAACTGCCCTATCATTTTTTAAGATTTCTGGAATAAAACCCCTAGGCTGGTTTGCAAATATTTATACTTCTATTTTCCGAGGTACACCGTTACTTTTACAATTATCTTTAGTTTACTTTGCTACACCTCAGTTAACTGGATACAATATTCCGGCTTTGCAAGCTGGCGTACTTACTTTCACTTTAAACTCTGGCGCTTATATGTCGGAAACAATTCGCGGTGGAATTCAAGCTGTAGATAAAGGACAATTTGAAGCCGCAATGTCTATGGGTGTGACCTATGGAACAATGATGTGGGATATCATATTACCCCAAGCTTTAAAGAATATTCTACCTGCTTTGGTAAATGAAACTATAGGATTATTGAAGGATTCTTCTTTAGTGGCAACTATTGGTGTAGTTGAAATCTTGCGTAGTGCCCAAATTGTTGGTGCAAATAAATATATTTACTTTGAACCGCTGTTATTTGCTGGGTTGATTTATTATGTTTTAGTCATGGGTTTAACAAGAGTTGCTTCTGCTTTGGAAACAAAGTTAAGGCGAAGCGATTGAAACAGTGAACAGTGAACAGTGAACAGTGAGCAGTCAACAGTGAACAGTGAGCAGTGAACAGTGAGCAGTGAACAGTGAACAGTGAACAGTGAACAGTGAACAGTGACCAGTCAACAGTGAAC
>JBCBQE010001031.1:0-2580 GCA_039820385.1 Cyanobacteria bacterium J06635_10 | reverse complement strand
TATCCATTTTTTTATAGATTTAAGCTTACCTTCTAATACTTCTATGTGGTTGTTTCGACATTCTTTCGCGGAGTCTACCGCTCCTTTCGCAAAGGATATAACGCCATTAGCGTGTCTTTTATTGATGCCATATTTAGCTTGCAGATGGGTATTCCATTGCGATTTATTGAAGTCCTCATCAGATCGCAAATGATTAACTGTTTCACAAGTAGCAGAATGGAATATTGCCGAATAAGCACCCAAGAAAGCTTCAAAGTCAGTAATCCCTAAGTTATTTAATTCATCTAGCGGTGTTGGTAAACCTTTGCAGTAAGTTAAAGTACTCATTTGTTATCGACCTGTTTTTATATTATCCTTATTATATGCGTATATAATACTCAATGTCAAATGGCTCGCAAGAAAATTTACGGTGAAGAAAAACGCAGAGTAAATCTTACTTTGACTCAAACAGCAGTCAAGTGGCTTGAAGATAAACGAGTAGAACTTGGAGCTAATAGCCTTAGTGATGTTTTAGAAAGGATGGCTAGAAGTTCAAAATAATAGGTAAAGCTGGGACTATCTTGGGTAAACTTGTCCAAACTTTTCGCCGACTATAGCGAACCCCACCATCAGAATCAACGCTTCCCGTTGAGAGAGCTAAAAACTTCACCAATATCTACACGCGGTCGAGTAAGTTGTGTTATCCTACCAATAGGTTGGCAATCAGCCGCTATGCTTGGCTCATTCAAAATATCCATTTTGATGCCAAAGTGTTCTTCAAATAATACTTGAGTTTGCTCAAAAGCTGTTTGTAAATTATCTCGATCTATTTTCCCCCGCTTGCCAAAGTAAGGAAAATGGTGGATGAATCTACCGAATAGCATTTCACAATCTTCGGTGTATTTGATAGTATCAATAATGTGATGGTGCCATACACGGTCAATTTCTTGATTAGGAACAAGTTGACCGTTAGGGTAAAGATAAACCAAGAGCAGAAACATTAGATAACGTGAAATTGCCTGGTTTGTTTTTTCAATATTCCATTTATCCTTGTTAGAATATATTAGTTCATAGGCGATTGGTTCTAAGTCGAGCTGTGCTAATTTTCCGATGAACGTCTGAACATCAGTGGGTAAAGTCGATTTAGCGAATAACATTGCTTCCACTCCAGGTAAAGGGATTGAGTGAAGGAAGAGGGAATTAAATTCCACACATCAAGTTCCACTGGTATTAATTCTCTATCCGGGTTTTTTAGATAACACAGTATTTTCTTATACTTTCTTTATCTTCTTACAAAGTTTTTGTGAAGAAGCTAGAAATAATTGTAAGTAATTCTGATATCCGAAATGGATTCTTTTCTTAATGATTGGTAAGCTTACTTACTTAGTGTTGATTCAGTAAGCAAGTATATATTTACTAATTTATGGGATAATTTGGATTGTAAGTTCCCGGTTGGGTGTTATTTCTCAGTGGTTGGTTATAAATCGGAGAAGCCACTCCTGTATATTTAGGTAATTTGTACATCTTTGACCAAGCTTCAATCAATGCGAAATCGTATATACTTAATGCTTTATCATCAAAACAATTTGGAGCATCGGGTGATTCATAATATTCTCCAGGAACCAAACCTGGAAGGTTTCCGAGATTGTTTGTAATATTTTCTGTATATAGCATTTGTTCGTGTGTAGCGGCAGCAAAACATAATGCTTTCAAATACAAAGAGTCTTGTTTAGAAATTTTAAGATATTTTATTTCATCTAAGTTTGATTTTAAAACACCTACTATGGATTCACTCCAGTAGCGAGCGCGATAATCTTGGTTTTTTAAGACTTCATTGTTTTTAGGAGTAAGAAATTTTCATGCAGTAATAAGGTTTATCGCGTCACGTACCAATGAGCAATTGTGATACTAATTCTGTATGAGGCTGCGCTAAATCGCTCTGTGCCTGGAAGGCTGGAAAAGCCAACGCAAGTTGGCTAAATTCGGCGCATTTTTATAAAGAAATGGTATGACAATATCGTAAGTCCTGAACATTAAGATGTTATGAAAAAACATTTAGCAACTAACACAACTCATCAAATAATTCCAAGTGTTAGGACCAACAATTCCATCACAGACTAAACCGTATGCGTTCTGAAAATTCATCACAGCCTCTTGAGTCGCAGGTCTAAATTTTCCATCAATAACACCTATATCATATCCTGCTGCAAACAAAGCTTCTTGTATGCCAAATACTGCTCGATCTTCGCAGTAGTTTTGTAAGTAGTATCCTGGATATTCCTATCCCATTATTAATCTTTCTTCTTTATCAGGGCTTACGCGATTGTCACAAGATCTTTGTTGGTGCCGTACACTCAGTGCATTATTATTGCGTAAAGAATCAGTCAGTGTACAAGCAACGGCACGGCAATAAAGCCCGAAGTTCATCTACACCGCTTTTTGCCTCAATAAAGTGGTTCGTAAATCTACACCCTACCCTTCGGGAACATCTTCGTTAGCGAAGCGTGTCCGATAGGACATTGAACGGGTATGCGCTTCGCGCACACTATGTCTTCGACACATCTTCGTTAGCGAAGCGTGTCCGATAGGACATTGAACGTG
>JBCBQE010001030.1:0-2588 GCA_039820385.1 Cyanobacteria bacterium J06635_10 | reverse complement strand
CGAGGCTTTATTGGTTCGGCAATAATCAAATTGGAGTATGATGCAGGAATTTTGATTAAACAAGAGTTAGAGTCAAAAGTTGTAGCTGTTGTTCCAGACGATCTTATTGATTGGCTTGGTAACAATATAATTACTTTGAAAAATTTGAAAATTCCAATCAATGCAAGTCCAAAAAAAAGTGAAAAAGATAAAGTAAAAAATTATATAGATACAAATCTATTTCTTTTAGGAAGTAGTATGTATAATTTGCCTTCTAAATATTATCTTGAAGATTATCTACCAAAGAATGCAGACAAATATTGCTTCTACGAAAAAAATGATCAAGGAATCAGAATTATCGGAATTAGGTCAAAAAGCGAAGAAACAATCTTTCATGGACGCTCTCAAAACAAAGAAATAGGTTTTATACATAGATTTAAAGACAAAAACACTGGAATGATGGTTTTCCTTTGTGTAGGACATGGTTCTTCTGCTACCTGCGGATGTGTTCGGTATTTAATAAATCAATGGCGTTTTTTATATTCAAAGTACAAACTTAGTGAATTCATAATTTGTATGGAATTTGTCGGACAAGAGCCAAATGCAGATTTAATAGTGAAACCAAATATCATCTGGCAAACCCCTTATAGTCAATAAGTAAATTAATCTACTTTTAATCTTAAAACTCGCCGTAAAACTGACCAAGACTAGAAATCTGAGTCAAAAATATTAATCTTTTTATCAATTTGATTGAAGCTGCACAATCCTAGCCTCTACATTTCCCACTGCATACTGCCCATTCAATAAAGCGATCGCCCTATCCAAACTACAATAACTAAACTTAATCCTACTCCCACTCAAAACAGCCGTAGGCATTTGATTAGGCTCAATAGGAATCTTGACATCTTCAGGGAAGTCTACCGTTAGTTCTCCGTTTATGTAGATGTCAGCATCAGGATAAGCCTGTTGTAGTTGTTCTAGTTCAGCGATCGCATCTTCATCATTAAAAGTCAGATTCCTAATTTCAGTCCTAGCAGCTTCCCCGACGGTAGTAATAACTTTGCTAGTAATTATCTGCTTTCCTGTCTTATAAACACCTTTGCCATCGGTAACTACAAACTCTTTACCCTCATTACCAATAATTAGATATTTACCATCGGCAGGAGTGCGATCGCTCGTCCAATAACCTTTTATCTCAGCATAGACATTATTAGTACTAGCGTTCTGATTATAGATTCTGACAATGCCATCTCTTAAGCCTAGATTCTGTGAAACTTTGGTGGTTATGCCCCCACCATTGGCTAAATAGATTCCTAAAGTAAGTAAAGCGATCGCAATACCTAATACCCATAATTCACCAGCACCACCAGTCTTTAGTCTCCGTCTTGGATTGGATACTGATATCGCCCAGACAGGCTCAGGATAAAATAGCTGTACTCCTTGCTTGGTGAAGGTATCGGAAAAACAGGCTAAGAGATGACCTAATGGGAGAGCGATCGCAGCTTTAAGACTGCCATGCAGGAAAAAATAGTTAACCCCCAAACTAACCGCAGTAATAGCTGCGGTAGCCAGCAGAGAATGAGTAACACTTCGATGGGGAAAACGATCCTCTATCCAGGAGCTAATCGGATAGAAGATTTTACCAATGGTGCTAGTAGTAGTGTCAATATCGGGAATTTGTGAGCCAAGGACAGCCAAACCAATAGTTAGAGGGCTAGCTGTTCCAAGGACTAGAGATGTTCCTGCTGCTGCGATCGCACAATGCGTTACGCTCATCATAAGCGGTAAAGAGTGGAGTTACTTTACCAGTCTGGATTTTGTTAAGGCGATCGTCAGTTATTTGGCTCACTAAGCTGGTTACATTTACTCACAGGTACTTGAAATAAATTCACAACCTAATTCATCATGCAAATGATTAAAATCTTCCTCATCTTTTGTGCTTACTGAACTATGAGATTTAAGTTTGTCAGCTTGTGATTCTAACTTACACGCTTTAATTAAGTTATTAGATTTTTGCTCCAATTTAGCCAAGGACATTAAACACAGAAAAACTCTTCTTGGTTCGGAGTTATTCTCTGCGATAAAATGAGCTTTTTCAAGAAGTTCTCTTGCTTTAGACAATTCACCCACTTCCATAGCAACATCACCTAGCCTATGTTCTGCGTAATTAGAGTATCGTTGCCAACCAACTTTTTTTCCTAGATCTACTACTTGTTTAAAAAATTTCTGAGCTACTTCATAATTCTTTCTAAAATACTCTACTCTACCTCGATAATATGCAAATAAAATTTTAAAACGATCTGATTCCCTATCTGTTAAATTTGCTTGCTTTAAAAATTCTTCAGCAAATTCCAACCATTTAATTGAGAGTGCATAGGGTTTATTTGTTTCAAAACGGTTAAGATGCATATTTAATACAGCTAGGTTTTTAGCTATTTCAATTCTCACAGGTAAACTGGCACATTTTCTAAATTTCCAAGCTTCTTTTAAAAGAATTCTTGCCTCGTCCAGCTTATTCCCTCCCATAAGAATGAGTATCCAAGCTTTTGTAGTTTTCAAACTAATATAGGTTGCCAACTCAGAGCGGATATCTGACTGTTCAATTAACC
>JBCBQE010001029.1:0-2594 GCA_039820385.1 Cyanobacteria bacterium J06635_10 | reverse complement strand
ACTGATGTAGAGACGTAGCATTGCTACGTCTCTTTGAATGTGAAATCACGTATTCATACAGTTCAAAAATACTATGTATCAAAATTCTGATTCGCTGGTACAAGTTAAGGAATGAGGTTTTTTACGTTTAAGGATTGCTAGTTAATATTTGTGCAATAAGCACGAATAATTTGCTTGCAAATAAATATACTACTATTGTATGATTCTTGTAAGTAATTGTTGTCAAAAATATAAAGAAGCCTTAAAAAAAATGAGGTTCTCAAATAGACAGGATACTTACGAAGGACAGCTTATGCCTCCAAATATGTCTGGGTATAGAATACCACAGCCTATATATAAATTCAATCGTATCCATTAAAGTTTTTGTGGAATGACCTCAAAAAAAGGATGAAAATGTTAGACTGCCGCCGGTTTGAAAGACTTGAGAGCCAGATAAATAAAATACTAGTGGCTATTGGGTTTCAGACTTATTTCTTTGTCTTTTGATTGAGTGAGTACACGTGAGTGTCAACCAATAATCTTGGGCAGAATTTGAATTATCCCCGAATAATTTACAGTACCGAGTCCAATGCTTGGACTGTATTCGGGATAACCAGATATAAGGATTAAAATAGTTGCATTATTTTTAATCGATTTCAGTCCTCCCAGTCAGCTTTTGTGTATTTTTTTTGACAAAAAAGGTTGAATAGTATTCTTTTTATGGAGTATAAGTTAAAGAAATGGCGTGCATCTACTTTCCGTCTTGGTAAAAAGTTAAGTTTGGCGAGTTTCTAGCCCAAGTGCAGAGAATCTGTAAAGAAGTTAGAGACAGTTAATCCAAATGAAGCTCATTTGAGGGCGTGTAGTTATCAGTAGTGTATGTTTTTATGAAAGAAGTTAAACTCCTTAGAAGGTGCGATCGCAATCGCAAGCGTTCCAAAAGACGAGCAATCTATTGCCCAGTGCATGGATGCTATTTACATAGTGTAAGTCAGAAATATAAATTATTTGCGAATCATGCCGGACAACTTCAAAAGAAAGGAATAGGGCGGCAGAATGCACTGATATTAATTGCTTCTCAAACCGCAGTACTTTTAGAAGATGAGTGGTTGGAAGCATTTTGGTGCGATGAATGCCAGCAAACGAAATGGTACCATGTCAAAAAAATTGGCAAAAGCTCAATAAATTCTGCGAATTGTAAAGCCGAGCACAATATTGGACATAACTCTTATTCGATATCAATAGCACCCGCTCATCTGTGGGAACAGGCTGTAGGGGTAGATGAGACTAGAGGAAATCCTAGTGTTAGCCAATTTACTCGCAGACATGCACGAATGGTTAGCTACAAAAACTTTTAGAAGAAGAGTAGAAGACTTGATTCAAGTTATTTTTCTTTAATTGTTCTGGTGGATAGGAAATTAATCGTGTTGATTGGTTTAAAGAAATAGGGCGTAAGACATAAGAGGTGTTACTTTGAACAAGAATCCGTTTATTAAGTTTAAGAACGGGAAAATAGTAAGCGTTGAACATGTAAAAGCAGCTGATTTTAATGAAACCCAAGTTGATACAAAAAAAGAATCAGCAGGGCAAAAAGTTTCACCATTTTATTTAGTAACTCTCCTAATGGTGAATGCGGGAATTTGGGCTGGAGCACTAATATATTTAAATACAGCAAAACCAAAATATGTTAGTGAATGGGCAGTTAATATTCCTGGTAGTGGTTCAACTTCTAACATTAACCTTCCCGATATTGGACAAGCAATATCCCAAAATTATTCAGCTTATGCTGGAGCAAATTACGATCCCAGAGAAAACTACAAAGCGATCGCAACCAGCGATCAAGTATTAAAAGCAGCAGCAACAAGTGTAAATATTTCGCAGAAAAAATTCGGTAAGCCGCGAATTAAGACAGTTGACAACACATCGCTGATGAAATTTGAGCTAAAAGGCTCTAGCCCCCAAGAAGCGAAAAGAAAAGCGACAGCCTTACAAAATGCATTTGAAATTAAATTAGATAGATTAAGACACGAAGAAATCGTCCAGCAAAAAACGCGCTTGGAATCTGGGATGGAAACTTCGCGGCGTAAATTAAAAGCCGCTCAAAGAAGGCTTAGTGCTTTCAAAGCTAGTTCGGGTTTAAATTCTAACGAACAACTGACGAATTTGGCAATAAATATAGAGGAATTGCGCAAACAACGTGCCGAGCTCATAGCTCAACAACAGCAATCTCAGTCTCGTCTTGTGGAGTTATCAAATAATTTAAGTTTATCTTCCAATCAAGCTTCAGATGCTTTTGTTTTACAAGCAGATCCACTGTTTCAAAATTATCTGAATAATTATAGCCAAGCTAATAGTAAATTAATCACTTTAAGTGCAAAATTTCTACCGACTCATCCAACACTTATTAACATCCGAACAGAACAACAAGCAGCCCAAAATGCGCTTTTAAATAGAGCACAAGCCCTTTTAAATCGTCCGATAAGTATGGTGTCAATCAATAGGCTCAACTTTAGTAATAACGAATCATCTGGTTCTAAACGGGCTATATTATCCGAACAATTGGTGAATACAAGTGTAGAAAAAGAAGGAATAACAGGTCAAATAAATGCTTTAAA
>JBCBQE010001028.1:0-2594 GCA_039820385.1 Cyanobacteria bacterium J06635_10 | reverse complement strand
CGATTCGTTTAGTCGAAATGAGTCAAGTATCCTAGAAAGACTCAGGGATGACTAAACGAATCGCACTAGCTTTACCGTAGCGCTTCTGCCAGCCTTTAACACTTACGTTTTCTGTCTTAATCCTGTTACCGTGACGCAATATCTCGTTAACAAGCTTGCGGTTCTGAGACTTACCGTAAGCTGCCTTCTTGCGCTCAATCGAAGCGCATTTAGCTTGTATCCGACGGTAGTTTCTTGTCTTTATCCATTGCTTTTTGACTGATATAACTTTACCTTTCTTGCGAACAACTTTGTTACCAACCTTCTTGTCAAAGTCTGGCTCAAAATTCTCTGGGTTGTGTATCCTTTGAGAACGCTGCATTTTACGCTGTAACGCTTTAATCTCGCGCTCATAGGTTGGCACGTTCTCAGCAAAAGGCAACAACCCAGCATAATCATCACCAACAAAAGCTACATTGCTTATATTCAGGTCTAAGCCGATAGTGCCATCTGTGACATAGTTTTGAGGCTTTTGATAAGGCAATCCCTCGTTAATGAGTTGAATGTACCAGCGCTTTTTACCATTAAGGTTACGCCACAAAATTCGGCAGTATTTAACAGGTGAATTTAAACCATGAAATATTACTGGGTTATTCCAGTTGATGACAGGTTTAATTTTTAAGCCGCACCAAACTACTTGATTTTTAAGCCAGCGCAGACCGAATTTATTAGTTTTATTTTCGATTGAACGGAACCGAGAGGGAAGCTTAAAACGCACTTGTTTAGCCATACCAAACAAAATACGCTCAACACCTTTAAACGCCCTTGCAGCAAGTTTTTGTTGGCTATTAGAGTCAAGATTGTTGGCAATCCACTTTGAAGACTTAGCGGTTATAGTTGCAAACGAATGTAGGAGCGTGAAAAGTTAAAACTTATTCCTGATTGGCAAAATAAATTAAGAGAGTATGTTAACTCACTAATTGAAGGGCACGGCGAATAAATGAAGCGAATGTCGAATTTCCTCCGCGCTATAAATAGTCGCGGCTCCCAAACTCCGGCGCTATTTTAGGTGGGAAAAAGCGTCAAGTAGATATGCGGGAAGTGGTAAACGGAATTTTCTATATCTTGCGTGCAAGTTGCTGGTGGCGAATGATGCCCCACGATCTGCCACCATGGCAAACAGTATATCCCTATTTCTGTCTTTGGGAACGTAAACAAGTTTGGCAAAAAATTGATACTGTATTTCCATAGCCCGAAGGGCGACGGATACGGTGTGTCGCAACTCAGGAGCATTGATGGAAGGGATATAGAACCATCGGCAGTAATTATAGACTCTCAAACAGTTAAAACAACTGGATACTTTCGATTACCGCTTCTGCCCACCACTGTTTGTTAGCAATAAACATCTCTCGCACTGCGAATGACTGGTTTATAGCCTTTGCTTATGAGGTAGAAACTAGTCCATTCAGCCATCAAATCGATGTCGTTGGTGTTGATTTAGGGGTGAAAACCCTAGCTACTCTTAGTACTGGAGTGGCATTTCCTAACCCCAAGCATTACTTTAAACAGTTGCGAAAACTGCAACGATTATCTAGGCAGTTAGCACGAAAACAAAAGGGTAGTAACAATAGACACTTTGCCAAAATCAAACTAGCAAAACTTCACCTTCAAATAACCAATATCACGAAAGATACTCTCCATAAAATCACTACCTACTTATGCAAGAACCACGCAAGGATAGTAGTAGAAGATTTAAATGTTTCTGCCACGTTTTACGGAGGTATGAAAGCGCTTATTTATTTAAGCGCTTTCGTCTTTATCGGCAGTTTTTTTCCGCAAAAGTCAGCAATTTTCAGTTTTGTACAGGTAATAGCCGATTAGAACCGTACCGATCGCCTTTATTGAAATCCCAGTCTCCACGGGTTCTCGAACCAGGAAATTGGATCATTTTTACCGTACGCCTGGGCATTGGTGACAACCTTGCAAAACTCTTAGAGATGCAAGGGGAAAGCTGCAAAGTGATTCATGGTAGTCAAGAAGATGGGATTTCTCAGTCAGATCAAATTCTCCTCTCGCCAGCCAACCCAGAATCAAGATTTTGAGAAAAGAGCAACTGCCTTGTAACGGTTATAACAGCTTAAACACCACAAAATAGGAGTCCTGAAGTTGCTGCAAGAGCAGCCAAATTTATTGGAGGTTTATCCCCTTGATTACGGACAGCGAACTCTATGGTTGTTGTGGCAATTAGCACCAGAGAATCCGGTCTATAATGTAGCTTTTTATTGTCGCATTCGCTCTAATGTAGATGTTGGGGCGAGACCTCAATCTTTTGATTTTCTCTCCAAGCGTCACCCCCTGAATTGCGTAGCACTTTCCCCAAGCTAGGCACAGATGGTCGAAAACCAGATATTCAGCCGAATGTAGCTTCCCATGAAAATTTCGTGTGTTGGCAGGGGACAACGATCAATAGTCCAGAGGGCGAACGTTTGTGGGAATAATTTTAGATATCAACCAACGTTTTGGTATCGGAGCAGGCGATCGGGTACTTGCTCTGCGAGGCACTAAACTTTGACCTGTCGGTGTATGACATTTTCCGTTTATTAGCAGCAGGGGGG
>JBCBQE010001027.1:0-2600 GCA_039820385.1 Cyanobacteria bacterium J06635_10 | reverse complement strand
CATCCAAAGTAATATATTCTTCTAGATAAAACTTACCACTTGGCTTGAAGCTAATAATTCTAATTTTGTGGTTTGTATCTTTGCCAGGTTCATGTTGGGTATTGCGTGGGGGGATAGTTTGATTATTAGATTTATATTTGACTAGAACTGGCCATCCAATATCTTCTTGCAGCACAACAATGAATCTATTTTCTGCTAGCCAATCACCTGTAATATCAGGTAATTGCTTACTTGCAGATAAATTTCTAATTCTATCTCCGATGTTGAAGTACTGTCCATTTTCCTCTGCTTTGGTTAATTCTATGCTTCCATCAGTGTAATATTTTCCGTTTTCTTTGAAATATATTAATTGAGCTTTCATCTTTTTTTATTGATAATAATACTTCAATAAATTAAGTAATTACATATTCTTTATTTTTGATTATTATCTATTAATTGCATTATAGAGAAGGGAATTACTGGCTTGATTGAGTACATTTTTTGATGATGCTTTTCGCTTTAGCTTAATATAATATTGTTCTAGCTATATTATATATAATAAGAACTAGAACAATATTATATTATTTGTGTACGCTATACTCAGATAAATTTTAGATTATTTGAGCTTGAAGTATCTGTAAATTTATGGCATCTAAAAGACATTTCTTAGGAGTAGAGCGGAAGGCGGAATGGCGAGAGGGATAGAAGCAACATAACCAGCATTGTTCCAGCATTGCATTATCCGTTGCTTTATTTCTTCCTCGTGATAATCTAAGTATGGTTGATTGCCGTATTTATCGCATCTTCCAGCAATCCGTTTTACATATAGCCCGTCTTTTCTACGTTCTAGTGGTATTTCCCATGCATGGGATAAATCGTAGCAGGTTGAAAAGTTGGGACAATATTTTACAGCCGGACATTTATAATTAATCGGGCATATCGGTTTTATATTTATTTTCATTGACACATACCTTCATGTAAAACTGAATTTTTGCAAGCCTTGCAAGCATTTATTTTTGTTATCATGATTGAATTTGTTTAAATATTTTTAATTTATATTCGTTTAAGGTCATAAGTTTTGCAAAGTACTTATCTTGAACTTTGATGCAAGCCAGATAAACTGATTTATTTTTATCCTCTAGTACGGGTTCTGTACATAAAAATTGTTTATCATCAGAATCATCAAATACCCATTCAAATGAATAATATTCAAAAGATTCTTTACTAATTTCATGCCATTTGTCTGGAGAATTCCAATAATTGTCAATAACCCAAGGAAACGGATAATCAACTGTATGAGGTTTCAAGTTTTGGTAATGTTTGTAATTAAAATCGTTACAATTGCGAAAGCATGGTTTTAAGCCCAGTGATTCGATATGTTCGCATTGTTTACGCAATTGATCTAGCTTACCAATATGTTCGGGAATATGTTTATAGGTATTGATTGGATTGCCTTTATTTTTCCAAGATATAACGTATAACTGCTCATAACTAGTTTCTGTTTTTGAGGCAATTAAATTATCATTAGATTGTAGATTCATTAGATAAAGTTCTTGCTCTACAATGGGAATTAATTCTTGACTTAGATTCCAAGGAGCAGCTTGTTTTCCAGTAGCAGCGATTGGTAGATTAAAAAGCTTTTTATCGGTAGCGTGCCAAGCGACGCGACCGGGTTCCCAGAAGCCTAATTCTAATTCCTGTTTTGTTTGTGATTTGATTAATTCTGGCGTTATTTTTGTAGTTTTATTGAGAGTGCAAATCCCAATTAAATGACCGTAACTAGGTTTAAAGTCTTTTCCTAGATATTTATCTGCTAGTGCTAGTGCTGCTGCATCGGGTTTTTTCTTAGCAGAATGAATAATTAATTTTGTAGGTACATTACAGCGAATTCCACGAGGTCTAGTTTCGTTAACTTTGATATCCATGAGCCAAAGATAGCACCACGGATAATGAATTGTGAGGCATTTCATTTTTATAATTTTTTACCGTTTCTATCTTTTTTTAATTGTCGAGATAAAACTAAACGATTATTTTTCTGACGCTTTAATTTTATTTCTAATTTCCGTGCTTCTTTCTTAGTTTTTGTACGCCAAATATAAACGATTTGGAAGCTAATTCCTTTTTGATTTGCAGCACGAGTGAATGCTGCTCCAGTACCGTTTAAATGCTTATCAAAGCGTTTTTTGAGGTTGGCACAAGAACCAAGGTAGTACTGGGCGGAATGTTTTTGATTGCCTAAAGGTACCGCTAGTTTTATCAAATAGCAACACGAATAGGAGGGAATTTTATCCCCTTTTTTGAATTTTTTCATTGATTTTTAGAGGTTGAATGCACCTCAAAATCAATTACAGATATATCTTGATTTAGTTATTTTTCTCCATCGCTTCACGCCAACCTTTGAGGTAATGTCGAATCTCAATTTCATGAAACGCTCTTTGTTCCCAAAGAATAGTACTAGGTAGTTTTATCTGGTACACTCCTACTGCAATCTCTTTATATTCTTGAATTACCCCATCTTTCTTAGCTTGATTCAATACTTTCACCGTTTCTGGAGTAATATCCACTACCCTTCTTTTTTGTTCTGATGATAGAGCATTCCACGCTTCTTCTTTTATTTCTGG
>JBCBQE010001026.1:0-2609 GCA_039820385.1 Cyanobacteria bacterium J06635_10 | reverse complement strand
CTATGGGGATTTAAACCCCAACCCAATTCTTTCACCTTTGAGCGGTGGGGAATTAAACCCATATGTTTAAGTTAATATTTTACTTACCGCAAAAACTTATCAATATTATCGAATTAAAAAAAACTTAGATGATGTGATTTGTCAAGGGCATCCATGAGAATTGATCGGAATGGTAAATGGTAACGAATAATGTGCGATCGCTCTTGGCGTGGGTGAGCGGCTTATCGCTCGTTACCAATTACCATTGGACTACCCTTACGTGAGCTTATTCTATAAGGGCAAACTTTAAAATCAGTTATTTTTTGATGGAAATTGTAGCGTTGTCTACTTCGTCATAAATAATATCTACCCACACTTTGTAGTAAAGATTAAACTCCTGTAGAGATGTAGCAATTTCATATTTTTATTCAGCAACGCCTGTAATCCCCGACTAGTGTTTATATACCGATAACTAATCATCTAAATTGTTACAACAACACCCACACTCTGATTAGCCATTCTATCGACTGCACACAGAGCGTAAGTTCCAGGTACAACAGCAATTCCGGTAATACCCGCAGATAAAACTCGCTGAAGTTTCCAATCATTGCCACTCTTTTTATAAAGTGTCCAAGAGCGAATATCGCTACCGCCAGCAGCCCAGGTAATTTTGCGATTTTTGGCTTGTACCTTAGTTGGTGATGCAGGAGGCAATGTATTTCGCCAAGACATAGTAGGTACTAATGCAGGTTCAGAGTAGAGTTCAGACTCGAATGTTTTGGCGATATCTTGAAAATTATTTTTAATAATACTAGCGCTGAAGAAAATATTACCCAATGACAGATTTTCACGTAAACTGCGACTGATGCTTACTTGCTTGACAATTTCTTCTGTGTCCCAGTTTTCCCAATCCAAACGTTCTAGGGTGTTACCTGTATAAATATGTCGCCGATTTGAGTTAATACTAGTCCACCACTCCAGCAACACTGGATAACTTTGTGCGATTTGATCGATAGGCCAATATAGTTGCGGTGTGATATAGTCCAACCAACCTTGTTGTAACCATTTCTTAGCATCGGCATAAAGTACCGCATAAGCGTCTAAACCTTTGATACCGGCGGGTTCTCCGGCTCGGTAAATTCCGAAGGGACTAACACCAAATTTTACATGAGATTTGGCTGAATTAATACCTTGCCATAGACGCTCTATTATCTTGTTAACATTATCCCTGCGCCAATCACTTAAACTTAGTGTGCCACCGTCATCTTGATAAGCTGCATAGGTTTCACTATCGGGAAAAGATCGATCGCTGATGGGATAAGGATAAAAATAATCATCAAGGTGAATGCCGTCAACATCATAACGCTGCACCACGTCCATAATGACATTGTAAATTCTATCCTGTACCACTTTAGCGCCTGGATCCATCCATAACTGAGTTCCCCAAGGGTAAACGACTTCTGGGTTAGTCACAGCTATGTGAGGAGCAACATTGGTGACGTTATCAAAAGAAGTACTAGCACGATAGGGATTAAACCAAGCGTGAAGTTCGATATTGCGCTTGTGACATTCAGCGATCGCAAATTCCAAAGGATCGTATCCGGGGGCTTTCCCTTGAATTCCGGTTAACCAAGCACTCCAAGGCTCGTATTCAGAAGCATATAAAGCATCACCTTCCGATCGAACCTGCAATATCAAGGCGTTAAAATTTAACTGTTGTAATTTGTCGAGAAGTTGAATAAACTCAGCTTTTTGTCGCCTTACAGATAAGCCCATACTACTAGGCCAATCATTGTTCCAAACAGATGCAACCCAAGCACCGCGGAATTCTCGGCGATGGTTAATTTGAAGGCATTTTGGCGATGTAACTATATATTGTGAAGGGATTTGTTCTTCTTCACCTAGTAAAACTAAAGCTTGATAAATAAAAGCTGAAACATCGGCACGGGTAGCTGCCAATCTGGGATTGAGTAATTTGGGATTTGGATAACTTGTTACTATTCCCGCACAGGTTGCAATTGCAGCAGCAGGTTTGCCATAATCGGGAGTTTGATCGACATCTTGGTAAATTTCGGAGAGAATGGATAATGGATCGGATGAAACTTTTGATGTCATTTCCAAGCCACTAACAATACTTACAAGTGCATTTATTCTGAGAATTCTGTTGTCAGGGCGAAAATAATTATTAGGAAACCCACTAATAAATACTGTTTCGTAAGCTTTTCTAATTGCAGAAGCAGCCCAATGATTATCGGGAACATCTACAAATGGGACATATTCACGTTTTTTGGGAATCCGATAAAATGTAGCGGTGATAATAGCAGCAAATTCAGCACGGGTTACTGAATTATCTGGACGAAACCTTCCATCGGGATACCCTTTCAATATACCGCGACGTGCCAAAGCTTCAATAAACGGTTTTGCCCAATGATTTGTAATATCTGGGAAGCGATCGCCAATACAAATGTAATATTTAGTACTTAGTAAGCTTGATTTTTTTTGTAAATCAATAGGAAAATTAGTGGCGGAAAGTAGATTTAGATACAAATTCTCCAAGTGTAACTATGGCATCACAATCTGCTCGCTTCCCAGATATTACAAATCATTGGGCAAAACCGTTTATTGAAGCT
>JBCBQE010001025.1:0-2613 GCA_039820385.1 Cyanobacteria bacterium J06635_10 | reverse complement strand
GAGACATGAGGTAGATATATTTTTAATTAAACGTTTATTAAGAAGATAAAACAACTGTTGCTCAGTAAACTTCAAAGTATTATTTACTGAAATATCAGAAATTAATTGAGCAAAAAACTTATCGGTAAATCTGACTCCAGACATTGTTTTTGGTTCAAAAACAAACGGATGAGAGCAATTCTTACAACGGCGAGAATTTGCAAGACGCTCTTTGAAAGTATTGTCAGTACCGCAATTTATACATTTCATGATTTATATTTACATGAGAAAAGTGAAAGAGAGAAGAGAAGAAAGAGGTGTCAAAGAATTAGTATTATATAAACTGATAACTCATAACTGCTCACTGTTAACTGCTCACTGTTAACTGTTAACTGATTACCCAAAGCTATCAACAGCGAAAATTGTAATGCTGCTATCGTTATTGTTATCATAATCGTCATAGCCACCAATAAAAGTAGTGTCATCACTATCTGATTGAAGACTACCAGCTTGACGACTTTTAGCAATACCTTGAGTGACTACTCTTAAAAGTCTTTTAGGAGTGAAAGATTCTAACTCGACAAATTTACCTGACTCTAACCATTCAATTTCAGCTTCAGTTAAATCTCGTCTTACATCCTGTGATAAATTTCTGGCATCTCTGGCGTATTCTTCGTGAGCTTGGATAAATGCTTTGGAATTATTCATCAACTGACGCGGTAATAATCCCAAATCATAAATTGTGACATCGGTATTTAAAAACCAATTGGGGCTAGTGCGGAGATGATTTACTAAAGTCACACCCCGTAGAGAAGCGTTATGTAAAGCGTAGACTTGTAAATCGGGATTGCGGCGAAGCATTTCCATTACCGTATCAAAAATATTTTCGGGATATCCGGTAATACTCAAGACAGCGCAGTTATTTTCAAAGTGGAAATTATTAGCTATTAATAATTGGGCAATTTCTGCACTATCACAAATAACAACTCGATCGAAACTGTATGCGGTAATATCGGGATTGATATTAGCTGGGGTATTTTCCTGGCGTGGAGAAGGTAGCATATTTGTAATTGTGTCATTAATTTGTTGCCAGCGATTTACCCATTCTTGAAACAGATTTTGATTGATAGTTAATGTATCTGGTGGCTCTGCGAAATTCGGTATTTCTGATAAACTATTTAGTTGTGTAGTTCCTAAATAGATTGACAGCATACCTAAAATAACGCTGATTACAAATAATAGGAATGAATTAATTGAAAGTGAAAATAAAATACCTGCGATCAAAATTAGAATGCCGCCGATTTGAAGAAACTTAGCATTACCTTTACGTACACGAATTTTATTTGCTTTAGATTTACTTTGCCTCAAAGAAATAATCAAAAGTATAACTATAGTTAATCCAACAAAAAAGTAAGTGCCGAAAGGAAATATTAGACTCAAAATAATGCCCAAAACAACCCATCCTATCCATCCATTAATTTGATTATTTTTCTTAGCTATACGCCTATCTAAAAGGTAAAAAAACTGCTTGGGAGTAAAATATAAGGTTCCGTTAGCTGAAATATCTGTAATTATTTTTTGAAAAAATGGGTCAGTAAATTTGTATTTAGTATCACTACTTTGGGGCTCAAAAGTAAAAGTGTGATTGCAATTTTTACACTTACCTTGATTTTCAGTTCTTTCTTTCAGATTATTATCAACTCCGCAATTGATGCATTTCATTAATTTATCCTCCTTAATTTAACTAATATTCAATTAAAAATTTGATTGTGTAATAAAATATCGTAATCTTCTCGTTGACGGATTAATTTATGGCGATCGCTTTCTAATAAAACTTCCGCAGGGCGGGGACGATGTAAGAAATGAGAAGACATCGCATAACCGTAAGCACCAACATCTAAAATAGCGATAATATCTCCTATTTCTAACTTTGGAAGTTGACAATTTTTCCCTAAATAATCCCGGGAATAAGTAGTATTACCACAAACATCTGTAAGATAGAATTTTCCCGATTTCCAACTTACAATTTCGCGATAGCCTCCATGTACCGATGGCACTGATAAATTAGCAACTGTAGTATTCGTACCGATAATTTGTTTATCTTGCTGCCATTTCACAGAAACAACTTCAGCAAGAAGAGTAGCACAACCTGCGATCGCAGCTCTTCCGGGTTCGATAATTAAATCAATTTTGCGATCGAGTTGTAATAAAACATCGGTAATTTCTTTTCCAAAACTTTCCCAATCAAAAGCAACTCCATCATGATGATAGGGATATCCAAAACCACCACCAAAATCTAAATATTGCCAATCCGGTAATAATTTCGCTGTTTCTATAACTTGATTTATCACTTGGGTAAAAGCCTTAGTGGCATTAGTTCCCGTACCTCGATAAAAGTGCAAACCACGAACTTTTAAATTTACCTGATTTGCAACTTCTACAGCTTCTACAAACTCATTTGGGCGTACGCCAATACGACTGTCACCGGTAATTTCCGGCAGATTTAAACGCAATCCTAATTTTATTTCTGGAGAAGTATTAAAAAAAAGCCTTTGATAAACTTCGCAAAATACTTGTAACTGAGCAACGCTATCTAAATTAAAAGTCGTAATTCCCCAATTTAATAACCGTGTC
>JBCBQE010001024.1:0-2620 GCA_039820385.1 Cyanobacteria bacterium J06635_10 | reverse complement strand
GTTTACCTGCAAGTATATACAATGAAACATTGTCTCGTTGATAAAGCAATAGCTAAATTGAAAGTAGTTGCGCCAAATTTGAGAATAAAAGGACATCACGGCTATTTCCACAAATCCGGAATAGAAAATGAATATGTTATCGATGAAATAAATCAATTTAAGCCAGATGTATTATACGTTGGCTTCGGAATGCCATTACAAGAACGTTGGATAATTGATAATTTCGATCAAATCAACGCCAAAGTTTTTCTACCCCTTGGTGCATGCTTAGATTTTTACACCGGCGCAGTAAATCGAGGCCCGCGCTGGATGACTAATCGCGGATTAGAATGGCTATCGCGACTATTTACCGAACCACAACGATTGTGGCAGCGTTATATTGTTGGTAATCCGCTGTTTTTCTATCGTCTGCTAAAAGAACGATTTACAAAACGGTTCGCAAAACGCAGTAGAGCATCATCACAGTATTAAGAAAAACTAAAATTTTCTACTCAACCGCAAGCAGCAACAGTACCTTAAGCAATTATTAAAGCTGTTAGGTAAATTTCTAACTTATTCAGTTTCTAACAGTATTTAATTTTGTTCTCATAGCAACATACATAATTGGCAAATATTCATACAATATGGCTACATCAAAACTTTACTTTACCCTTAAGTTTTGAAATAAGTTGCTCCGTATTTGTCAAGGGCTCCCTGCCAAATTTTTTTCTCCTAAAAAAATTTGGCAGGGTACCCGTCAATTAAACTTGGATTTTGAATCAAATTGAATAATCAAACTGAGAACTGCCTCGAAAAATTATATAAGGCAGAAACTGTCTTACTTAAAAGCAGAATATTGAAATGACTTCAACATTGCTCCAAGAGGTGCAAGTTTGATGTCTCTAAACTCAGTAATTAACAACAAAGCAGCAAACAAAATTAATACAGGTGCAATACAAATTATGGCCTATCGTGCTTTTCCAGTAGTAAATTTTCAACCCGACTTAAGGAGTGCAAAAGGCACAAATTTAAGAAAAGGAATCGCAATCCGAATTCTCAGAGTTGTTACTCTTGTTTCATTAGATATTATCGCTCTTAGTTTCGCATGGACATTAGCAATAAATCTGGGAACTTTCTTAGAATCTCCTTGGACGAATAAGCCATCATTTCTTCTACTAATTCTGATAGTTGGAATTGGGATGATTGCGACGAAAGGATTATATTCTCCCGGTATGTATCGTCGTAATTATACCTCCTTAATCAAAGCAGTTACCCTCTCAGATATTTTTCTATTATTAATTGCTTTCCTTTACGAGCCAGATGGCTATCTTTCCCGTTCTAGTTTTTTATTATTTTGGTTATTGTCGATAACTTTAACCTGTACGGGACGCTTAATTTTTGACTTTTCAACTAAACTATTGCGTAAGAAAGGAGCAATTCGTTATCCTATTTTTGTGATTACCGATCCTCAAGACCAAGACAGTCATATGAGGTTAATTCAGAAAGAAAATTGTTATACCTTAGAAGGTATTGCTGACTCTAGATGTCTGGATAGAGCAAATCGAGAAGCAACTTTTGAATTTCTTCGTCAACAAGGTGTAGTAGAGGCTTTTGTATCTTGGGATGCAATTCATAATCGTCTACATGTTTGCTGGCATTTCCAAACTGCTGGTATCACTTTACGCATACTGCCAACAAACAATCATATTCATCATCCCAAGTCTACATTTTGGACAATTGGTAACGTTCCTTGTTTAACAATTCCAGCACCAATTATTGCAGGTAGTGATTTTTGGATTAAACGGTGTTTCGATCTTTGCGGTTCGATTATTTTATTAACTTTGTTCTCGCCTTTGTATCTAACAATTGCCTTACTTATTAAACTCGATTCTCCTGGGCCAATATTTTTTAGACAAGAGCGAGTTGGTTTACATTGTAAGAAATTTAAGATTTGGAAATTCCGCACAATGGTGACAAATGCGGAAAAATTACAAGCGACTCTAGAAGCTAAAAATGAAATAAAAGATGGGGTTCTTTTCAAAATGAAAGACGATCCTCGTATCACCCGAATTGGTAAATTTCTCCGCCTTTACAGCTTGGATGAATTACCACAATTGTTTAATGTTTTAGTTGGAGATATGAGTTTAGTTGGCCCCCGCCCTCTTCCCATTAGAGATGTTGAACGATTCCAAAAACCCCACTTTATTCGACAAGAAGTTTTACCAGGTATTACTGGTTTGTGGCAAGTTTCTGGCCGCTCCGATATCGAAAAATTTGAAGATGCGGTGAAATTAGATATTACCTACATTGAAAACTGGTCTATCTTACTGGATATGAGAATTTTACTGCAAACCGTAGGAGTTGTTTTACGAAAAACGGGAGCTTATTAAGTTAGTCCCACTTCCCGAAATAGAACCATATAACGAGACATAATCTAAAAAAATGGGCATCTTTCATCAATTGAAAGGTCCATTTTTTTAGGCTCCATCTGAGAATCAGTTTTTGTCTATGACTTGCAGGCAGGTTACAAAATTTGGCGTTGCTGCAATTTTACTATGAATTGAATTTATATACATTTTGTCAAAAACATGAAACCTGTGTAGAGACGTAACAGTGTTACGTCTCCTGCAATGTGAAATCA
>JBCBQE010001023.1:0-2626 GCA_039820385.1 Cyanobacteria bacterium J06635_10 | reverse complement strand
TTCGTCGCCACAGGTGGCCCCGCACCAGGTATTCTAGAAGAAGTGCAAATGACTTTACTGGCTTTGGGCTATACAGCACAAGAAGTCAGTTATGCTTTACACGTCGTCGGCGAAGACATTGGATTACCCAAAGATGCTTTTGTCGAAGATTGGATCAAACAAGCGATCGCACATCTAAGCAGCAGTGAATCAGTTAACAATTATCAATGAACAATTATCAATGAACAGTTGGAAGTTAGTGATTGTTAACTAACAACTATCAACTAACAACTATCAACTAACAACTAACAACTAACAACTATCAACCATCAACTAACAACCATCAACTGATATGCAGTCTTATGCTTGGCTAGAGCAATCTTTGACAACTATTCACCGTGCTGATTGGTATCGTTCGGTACAGTCTATTCACGGTAGTAGTGGTGCTACGGTGATGTTGTCGGGAGGTGAGGTAATTAATTTCGCTAGCAATGATTATCTCGGTTTGGCGGGGGATAAGCGTTTAATTCAGGTTGCAACTACTGCTATTCAAAATTTAGGAACCGGTAGTACTGGTTCTAGATTACTCAGCGGGCATAGAGAATTACACGCTGATTTGGAAATGGCGATCGCTTCTCTCAAACAAACAGAAGATGCTTTAGTTTTCAGTTCGGGATATTTAGCTTCTTTGGGTGCAATTACTGCTGTAGTTGGTAAACGCGATGTCATTTTATCCGATCAGTACAATCATTCAAGTTTGAAGAGTGGGGCAATTCTTAGTGGTGCTGAGGTTATTGAGTATCCCCATGGCGATGTTGCTGTTTTAAAAAGCAAGTTGCAAGAATTGCGGCACAATTATCGGCGCTGTTTGATAATTACTGATAGTGTTTTTAGCATGGATGGTGATTTGTGCCCAATACCGGCACTATTGGATATTGCTGACGAATTTAGCTGTATGTTGTTGGTGGATGAAGCTCATGCTACTGGGGTATTAGGAGAAACTGGTGCTGGTTGTGTAGAATATTTCGGTTGTACGAATAGACAGTTAATTCAAGTCGGAACTTTGAGTAAAGCTTTGGGAAGTTTGGGTGGTTATGTCGCCGGAAGTCATAATTTAATTGACTTTTTACGAAATCGTGCTCCCACTTGGATTTACACTACTGCACTTTCACCTGCTGACACGGCTGCCGCTTTGGAAGCAATTAAGATAGTTAAATTTGAACCCACTCGCCGCAGTCAATTGTGGAAAAATGTAAATTATTTGAAAGATTTAATGCTTTCTCCGAAGCCAAGCTTGAAAATATTACCTTCAGAATCAGCGATTATTTGTTTTCAAGTAGCTAGTGCAGCAGAAGCCTTAAAAATAGGAAAGTATCTCAAAAGCTCGGGAATTTTTGCTCCGGCAATTCGCCCTCCTACAGTTCCCACAAGTAGGATTCGTATTTCCCTGATGGCTACTCATGAAGCAAGTCATATTGAGAAATTGGTAGAAGTGTTAAAAAATTTTAATTAATAGATATCTCCGAAAATTTTGAGTGGTTTGTTTTCCGGTAACTATGTAGAGACGTAGCACTGCTACGTCTCCCGACGTTTGGAAGAAAACGAACCCATCGGAATTAATGGGACACTAGAAGGCTGGAGCTACAATTACAAAGCCCACCTGCATGGACTTAGTTAAGCGCATGTTTATAAAGAAATAGTATTAGAGGGTGTCCGTTTTAGATAAACACCAATATGAGATATTCTTAAGTCTTCTTCATCTATATATCGAATACAGGGGTGAATTTCAGCCGGTAATGGCTTATATTTAGAAGACCACTCAAATACAAATTTGGAATCTAAAGTTTCGATCTGAGACAATATTTCTTTCCATTGACTTCTACGAATTCGATTTCCCCACCTTGTTTGTAAGTCTCTCGAGTAAAATTCCTGTGAATAAGTTAAGAAATCAAATGGCTTATTTTCTAAATCTTTGTGGTCTTCTAAATGAATTAAATGAAACATAAAACCATCTTCAGAAAGTTCATTAGCAAGATTTTTTAATAGTGGTATACCATCATCTACCGGTACATGCTCTAATACCGATTTTGAAAAGATAAAATCTAACTGTTCTTCAATAGGTAGTTTTATAGATAAATCAACTGGGGCAATATATTCTATACCAAAATCTTTTAATACCTCTATTGAAAATCTTTTAACTGCAAGTAACTTGGACAAACGCGATTCAACTAATGCTCGATCTTCAAAATTAGACAAGCTATCTAATATACTCCAATCAACAGATTTAGATATGGCATCAAAAATACATTGAGTCTGCAATAATGGTTCAATGTCCGTTGCATAAACTTTTTTTGCCCCCAGAAGGTAAAATACCAACGCATGAGTTAGTAACCATCCACTACCAACTTCAATACAAACTTTATCTCGTAGCACATATTTTTCTTTACCAGCATAAAGTAGATAGAGTGCAACCTCACTGGCACAAATATCTAGTTTTTTACCCGAAACGGCTAATTGACTAGCATGAATTTTATTATGTATATTTTGAAATAACTTTGACGACCTAATGGGTGCTTTTATTTGCTCGGGAACAATATTATTCACTAATTTTTTCATAACTACTTGCTCAATATGTGTAGATGAACTT
>JBCBQE010001022.1:0-2626 GCA_039820385.1 Cyanobacteria bacterium J06635_10 | reverse complement strand
TTTAACTGTCTTCTGTAAGAAGTCCCCTAAGAAGATTGATGAAATAGTTCGGGGGCAGTATTTGTTTTTTCTCTTTCTGTGGAAAAATACTTATAGAAAATTTTAGTTAGTAACCTAACGATCTCGACAAGCAAGGGGATCTATATTACCCCGATCGCGCTTATCGATTACCTATAACAATTTCTCCCTCACTCCCTCGCTCTTTCGCTCCCTCTATCAGTTAGGTAATCTTCCACTCAGCAAGGGGAGTATTCGGGTAGTTTTTTTTGGCGGCTGTTATGGGCCTCGTTGAGAAGTCTTCCGGGAATTTGGTTTCTTAGAAGAGGGATAATCCCTCAATAAATTAAGGGAGTTTCAATTGTAAAATATAGCGGATGCTTGACAAAAGTACATTTTTGTGATTCGGAAAGAATTATTAAAAAAAATTTACGACAAAAATGATAACATAAAATCGTCCCATAAGGACGAGGCTTTAAACCCTATTTATTTGGTAAAAGTAAAAATATACTACGTAGGTAGCATCGATCTATAGAAAATAATTTATACTCCTTAATTGATGACTATTTAAAGAATAAAAGCGAAGATTTACAATAACCCGGAGGCTATTTTCGTCGTCGAAAAGACTTTCATTCCCAGGGCGAAACCTTGTTTATAGAGCAAGAATTTGTGCCTACAGCATTCAATTGCTAATATATTAAGGTTTATAGTAATTTTAGCTTGAACAAAACCATCAAATCACAATAAACCCCTTCTGCCATTAGGACGTACAGTCATCCAGTTAGTTTTAGCTAATGCTAACTGTTCTGGAGATACTTTAGCTCCAGTAAGATTAGCACCACACAAATTAGCTCCACGAAGATTAGTATTACTTAGATGAGCATAGCTGAGATTTGCACCTCTGAGATCTGCTAATTCTAAATCAGCATGATTTAAGTAAGTTTTACTTAAATTAGCATCTCTAAGATTAGCTTTACTTAAGTTAGCTCGTGCAAAGTCACTATTATGAAGATTTGCGTTTTGCAGGTTCGTTTTTTCAAGCTTACAAGAGTGAAAATTGGTTTCTGAGAGATCGGAGCCTTGTAAGTTAAGTAAACTCAAATTATGTAAAGCAAAATCCCGTCTTCCCTTCAGATAAGCTGTTAGTAAGCTTTCAGAATTCAAGCGGCGCAGTGCTTTTGATTTTTGAGCGCAGGATTTACTTGAATCGGATACTGAGGCTGCAGTTTTTGATGTCAGTAGTCTATTTTTAACTCCTCGGGTTCGTAAAGCAGTACCAGGACTAGCTTTGGCTTTTCTAGCTCTGATGGCTGCTGCCACTTGAGCAACTCCCGCACTAGAAAAACCAGTAGAAGAGTTGTTCGTATTTGTACTATAGTCGGCCAAACCTGTGGAAGTTCTGTGACTAACATCAAGGTTTGATGGAGTTGCTAAACCGGAAGCTAAACTATCTAGGTAAGGTTCCATTTCCATAGCTCTGAGCACTTCCTCCGCTGATTGGTACCGGTTGCGAACCGATACATCCATCATTTTTGCTAGTACTTGTGCAAAATGATTGCTCACCTGTACCATTTGTTGCCACATCACCTCACCGGTTGCGGGATTATATTCCAAATCCTTGGGAGATTTACCAGTAAGTAAATATACGCATGTAATTCCTAGAGCATAAATATCACTACTATAAACCGGACGCATTGCCATTTGTTCTGGAGGTGCAAAACCAGGAGTACCAATAGCATAGGCAGTTAATGCTGTTTGTCCCGATTGCATCGCTGCTGTCTGGCTAACTTGATTTTTTACAGCGCCAAAGTCAATTAAAACCAATCTGGCATCTTGAGCGCGGCGAATCAAGTTAGCGGGTTTAATATCCCGGTGGATTACTTTCTGAGAGTGGATGTATTGCAGTAATGGAATTATTTCACTTAAAAACTGCTTAACTCCTGCTTCGGTTAATATTCCCTTACCTTTTACCTCCTGCTGTATGGTGGAACCGTGAACGTATTCTTGAATTAAATAGAAATTCTCACGCTCTTCAAAATAGTCTAGTAAACGTGGAACTTGAGGATGATTCCCAATCTTACCTAGGGTTTCGGCTTCTCGCTCAAATAATTCCCGTGCCATTTGCAAAATATGGGGTGCAGTTCCCGAAGGGCGTAGTTGCTTGATGACGCAACTTGGTTCCCCCGGTAAGGCTTCATCTTGTGCGAGAAAAGTCGCTCCAAAGCCACCTTGCCCTAGGGATTTGGTAACTCGGTAACGCTCGCGTAATAAAAGTTGCGCTCCACAAGATTGGCATCTTTCACTAAAAGGCAAGTTTTCTGGATTGGGACAGTTTGGATTCAAACAGTAGCTCATGCACTGTCAACTCGCTACAAAACAATGACGGGGAGCAATTACTCTGTTTCTATTATTGAGATATGGATTCGAGGATGCCAGGTGCAAATTGCTGGATTAGTTTTGAAGAGTTTCTAAAGTTGGATATATATTTGGTTAATTATTCGTATAAATACTTAATTAATGGTTTGCTAAGTTAATTTTGTAGTCATTTAATTTGGAAGTAACAATTATGTAAATATACGGTACGCAATTGAAATATGACGATCAATCTACAATCTCTCTACACTTGATG
>JBCBQE010001021.1:0-2636 GCA_039820385.1 Cyanobacteria bacterium J06635_10 | reverse complement strand
CCCACACTTATCTTTATTCTATGTTCTCTATCGCACGTTAAGCTGAGTCTACCTTTCTTTTTGACGCTCGGTTTCAAAAAGAAGTAGAAAAAAAACAGCTTTATTTTCATAATAATGCTCATGCTGAAGCAGTTAAACGGAGAGCAGAAATAATTTTTAATGCTATTGAACCTTTTTGGGATACATTTTGCAATGAATCAACTTTAGTAGATAGCAAGCGAGCTAAATCTCTGATTAGTATTTGTGCTGCTAGTCACGATATGGTTCAAATATTCTTACCTTTAAATTCATCCCAAACGGCTAGACAAAGGGAAAGTGGAGTCAGCGAAACTGCAACAATTAATAAGTTACTTGATTACATAAGACAGTTAAATCAAGGATTTATAGCTGAAAACCCAGAGCTTCCACCTTTATTTACACCAATAGATTTACAAATAATCCAAAAGTCGATTTCAGCGACAATTTGTTTTTTCGATGCCAAGGATAATTTAATTTATCAAGCAGATTTATATAATTTAGAGCAACAGATTACCTTAAGTGCACGGATTATTGCATTAGCGGATATTGGGGGATTGGGGATAGACGGAATTCCAGCTTATTTTCAAGAAGGAAGTTTGATACTGTTGGAAGAAAATCCCGATATCATACCGTTGATAAAAGAATTCCTGACGAAGCAAGAAAATATAAGCGAGAAAAAAGAATTATATGAAAATCTGAGGCAGCGCTTGTTAAAAAGGGCTAAATTTCAGATAAGCTTTGCAAAAGGGCGCTATGCAAGGTTGAATCGAGAGCTTGAAGGTTTGCCTGTAGAAGTCATTGAAGTTTTAAAGGACAAGGTTTTTAAATACCTTAACGAGGAAACAATTAAAAAAATTGAAACTTTAATACCTACCGTTGATGACACAAGTCTGGAAAGATTGATTGAATTTTTTGAGTTAGACAAGTATATTCATAACTAGGATTTATCAATCAAATATATCACCGGGCAGGCATATGGAATGGTTTCTGGAGCAGGCACTAAGACTTTTTGAGTTTTTCCGGGATTTGTATAAAGCAGAACTTTTCAAGTTGGATGATGGTAAATCTTTTACTTTAGATTTATTTATCCGACTCGTTTTTTTTGCTGTTATTGCTTATGTTATCGGTAGACTTATCAGTCGGTTAATTCAGAAAACTATATTAAATCGTTTTAAAATTGAGAAAGGTACAGAGGAAGCTATATCTTCAGTAATTGGTTACTTAATTGCTGGACTTGGATTTTTAATCGTTCTTAGAGGTACAGGGATCGATGTTAGCTCTTTAACGGTGCTTGCTGGGGTTTTGGGTATTGGTGTTGGTTTTGGATTGCAAAACCTTGCTAGTAACTTTATTAGTGGTATCACAATTTTATTTGAACAACCTTTAAAAGTCGGAGATTTAGTAGAAGTAAATGATTTATTAGGAATTGTAGAAAAAATTTCTATTCGCTCTACAGTTGTGCGTACATTAGATAATGTATTTGTAATTGTTCCCAATCGAAGTTTTATCGAAAATAATATTGTTAATTGGAGTTATCGCGATCAAAAATGTCGAGTTCACGTACCGGTAGGAGTTGCTTATGGTACCGATACAACTTTAGTTACCGAAGCACTTTTAGCAGCAGCGAGAAAACATCCTCGTGTTTTATCCAACCCTAGTCCAAAAGTTTGGTTTAAGGAATTTGGTGATAGTTCATTGAACTTTGAATTATTAGTTTGGGTTAACGATCCACTCAGTATTCCTCAACTTAAAAGTGACTTAAACTTCTCTATAGAAACAGAATTGAATCTTCGGGATATTAATATTCCATTTCCGCAAAGGGATTTACATATAAAAAATATTCAAGATATGATTCCACTGTTTCAAGGTGCTGGTAATTTAAAAGTTTCAGATAATAGCGAATTGGAAGTTGATTCTCAAGTAAAAACATCTCAAAATCATAAATCCAAATCTCTAGAAACTCAAAGTTTACGAGATTTACTGCGTCAAATTAGTTATTTTCAAAATTGTACTCCCCGACAAATTAGAGAATTAATCGAACAGGGATACAGACAAATACTACCACCAGGACAAATTATCTGTCGTGAAGGTGACCCAGGTAACTCTTTTTATGTTATTTTATCAGGTTCTGTGGAAATTTATTCTGAAAAACTTGGCAAACATATTGTAAACCGCCATGCTGGAGAATTTATTGGTGAAATGGCGCTTTTAATGGGTACCTCGCGTTCTGCTAGTATACGTACAAACGAACAAACTACCTTATTTTTGGTAGACCACACTAATTTGCAAAAGCTACTATCAAACCATCCACAATTAGCCGATCAAATTTCCACAGAACTTGCAACCCGTAGTGAATCTCTTGCAAGTATGGGAATTTTACCAGAAAAAATCGACTCACAGCAAAGTGTATTTAAATGGATTCGTCAGCGGATAAATACTTTATTTGAGATTTAATTGATTATTCTTCGGTTGTGTAACGGCTATGATAAATCAAAATACACAACTAAATAATTTGATTTTGCCGTCACGCACCATCCATTTTTTATTTAAGCCAAGCTACTGGCTATATTTTTTGGCGTTGCTGAATTTAAATATGAAGTTAGGATTTCACATTCTTT
>JBCBQE010001020.1:0-2639 GCA_039820385.1 Cyanobacteria bacterium J06635_10 | reverse complement strand
AATTCTCCAGATTCAATAGCAATATATCTGTTACAAGTTTTATTGTTAAACACTGCAATTCCTCGAAGTCTCACCCGTTCTACAAGAAATAATCTGTCTTTTTCCTAAGTCGTGCAGCCTGTTTTTCAATTGAGTGCAACAGAATAATTTAGGTAAATCCTTAAAGTTTTTTATTTATTCAAGATTTTCAGCCGCGAAAAAATTTAAAATGACCGCGATGTGAGATAATGAAGGTATAGAACTCATTTTAATATAATGGGAATATTGGTAGAATTTTTGTAGATAGCAATATTTCCATTATATTAATTAACTCTAGAAAAATAATATCACAAAGTGCCACCTTAAATAAAAAAAATCGCGACTCGAAGGTAATAAGTATAAAAAAAGACTTAGAAAATGAAAAAAATATTTTTACTTAGATTATTCCACGTGGATAAAACCATGTAGAGACGTTGTATTGCAACGTCTCTAAATCTAAATTCAACAAGACTTGGGAAAAAGATGAATATTCAAGCTATTTTTAGCAATCTACGTAAAACTAACTGATCTTCTAATTTGGCTTTAAGACGACCATTTTCTATATCCCTAATCCAACTTTGGCTTTTACCCATCAGCTTTGCGAGTTCCCTCTGAGAAATACTTAAGTTTTTTCTTGCTAAACGTATTTGTTCGCCAAGCAAACCACCTGCTGTTTTAATTGTTCTCCTTGTTTTAGTAGTTCGCTGTTGTTTCTTTCTTGCTGCGAGGTTTGGCTGATCCCATTGAGATGAAAGCTCAAAAGATAAGATTCGCGCATTCATCAACATTTTCCACTTACCACGGGGGCTTACATCAGTTAACCTTCTTCCTCCATCGCCATCCTTAATCCAAAATTCTATCGCTTCCTCTGGATCTTCGGGAATATCCGTTAACTTTGCCCACAATGGTTGAATAGCTGGTGGATAAGTAACTGGATCGAAAATAGGTTTCATTCCATAATGTGACAATGTTTCTAAATCGCTTTCAAAAGTCCGCAGCAGTCGTTTTCGCTCTTCCCTTTTTCTGCAAGCAATTGCGACTTTGCTCGCGCCATAAGCAACGCGCATTAATGTGGGAACTGTAATGCGTTGTTGTTTACCCATTTTTGTTTTGAACATCAACCACATCATCAGTCGCGCTGCACCTTCGTGTTGCTGCCAAATACTCATAACCGTAGTCAGCAAAGATTTGGGCAAATTACCATATTGATAAAAAGCTGTTCGCTGTTTACAGGCTTCTTTATTTAAGAAATACTTTGCCCAGATACCGGCTTTGATTCTAAATGTTAAACCAATAAGATATTTACACCCAAGTTCGTCTTGTTGGAAATGATGTTGAATTCCTACCAAGTGCCATAACTGACTTTTTTCGAGAAAAATTGGCTGTATACGTCCAGAGGAAGGTAAATCAATGGAAACGATTAAGGAACAAACTTGATGGACTAGACTTTTCATCAAAGCCAATTTGGTAGTTTTATTCAAGTCTTTGCGTTTCTCTAATCCCAAATATTTTTCTATCTGTTTGTCATCTATAACAAACTCTTCTTCCCAAGGTTTTTCTGAGAAAGTCGCATAAGCGGCAAAAATAAGATGTACGCAAGCAGCTCGAATGTCAATAGCTTCAACTGCTTCCAAGTCTGTTGCTAGTTGACATCCTCCCCGAGAAGTATTAATGTGAAAAGCAATTTTTCCCCGCCCTTGATTTACTTGTTTGCCATAGCGCATTTTGTGGTTTTCATCAATTTCCCAAGGTAAAGATGTTCTTTGAGACAAGACGTTACAAGCTTCCCAAACTGGAATACCCGACGCAAATGGATTACTTTTGCCATTAAAAAATAAATCTGAACTAGTTAATTCTCTGTCACTAATTTTACATCGCCCTTTTTTGACTTGTAATGGTATGGCTGACTTGTTTGGACAGGCTGATACACACTGGGGTTCGGAATAATAACCCTCACAGTTGTTACATAAATGAGGATCTATCCAATATTCACCATTTTCGATTTTGATAGCACCTGTTGGACATTGAAAGCGACATTTATCGCATCCAGCGCAACTGTTGTTAGAGATTGTATAAGGCATAAGGCTAGAAGGCCACTTAACTTCTTGCGACGTTTGGCTCAAGTCTTACCGAGATGTGTCTTGTAATCGTACTCTCACCACCACACTTGACGACAAGAAAAATGGTTTTCTTACCGCAATATTGACTCACATCAATAATTCTGTACTTCCGATTAATTTAAGGAAATTAGTTAAAAGTATAAAACCGAGCCTATATTTAAAACTTCATTATTTATAGTTTTCATAAAGATATTAAAAAGTTTTGTTCATAATGAGCTATGAACGTTTTTTCTGTTAATCCTAATTTTTTTAGGATTATTTTCATTGAAAACCATGAGATTATTCAAATTCTTATTTAGTAATAACCGAACTACTAATAATCTCTGTTTATTCAATATTTTATTAATCTAGATTTTTGTCTATCTGCTATCTTAACATATTCTTCACGTATTCTTCACATTATTTGCAAAATATTGATTAAGAAGTATTTAACACTACTTGTTAGTAGTTTTTTCTATTGCACATGTATTTTTGAGTAGCAATATTTACGAACTTAAAAAT
>JBCBQE010001019.1:0-2639 GCA_039820385.1 Cyanobacteria bacterium J06635_10 | reverse complement strand
CACTTATTACGTCAAAAAAATCACGTATCCCAAGTATGACATAGGACTCTACATAGGTTTATCTAGTAATGAATCGCACCGATAGAGATATATAGTTGATAATGGTAAGAAATCATCATCATTAAGAAAATAAGGATACCAAAATGAATACAAGTTTTGTTAATAATGTTGAAGAAAAAATAGTTTCAATCGAGCTTGATTCCATCCGTTTACAAGCAGAAATAGTACTACCTAAAAACTGTCAAGGAATCGTTATATTTGTACATAGTAGTGGGATTGGTCGCTACAGTACTCGCAATCGTTATCTAGCTCATATATTAAGACGAACAGCCGGATTAGGCACCGTACAAATTGACTTATTAACTCCTCAAGAAGAAGCAATTGACTTACGCAGCAAGCATTGTACTAGTAACGTTGGATTCCTTGCCTCTCGATTAACTGCTGCAACAAACTGGCTGCTCAATTATCCCCTTACCAGTAATCTGAAAATCGGTTACTTTGGCGAACAAACCGGTGCAGGAGCAGCCTTACTTGCAGCAGCAAAAAATCCCAAAACGGTGAGTGCTGTCGTTTCCTGTAGCGGCAAAACTTGTTTAACACCTGCGGTTTTATCTGACGTACAAACACCAACTTTATTGATTGTCGGTGAGAATGATTTACCAACAATTGCAACAAATCAAGACACGCTAAAAATAATTAAGGCATCCGAAAAAGAATTGAAAATTATCCCCAATGCAAGCCGCCAATTTAAAGAAGCAGGTGCATTAGAAGAAATTGCCCGTTTAGCAAGCAACTACTTTAAAAAGCATTTATCAACTATGATTCATCGCGAAAGTGGTGCGAGCGTATATCAATTAACAATGAAAAATTGATTGTTGATAATTGTTAATTAACATTAAGATTTATCCCAGTCACTGGTAGTTATAAGTGAGAGAAATCCCATGTAAAACTGCCTCACCAACCACGATAGCCGGTAACTAATCGGCTACCGTCTTTAAATACATGTATCTCAATTTGATCGCTAGCCCAAGTAATTTTATCTTGAAAATCTGGGTTAAATATACGCACGCGCTGATTGCTAGATGAAACTGGTGAATCGGGAGAGTTGATTGCTAAAGATTCGACAAAAGGGCCATCAATTAGAATATCTAATTGTTCCAATAACTCTTTTGCACCTGGTGGTGCTTGCTCCGACTGCAATTGTTCTAAAGTGAAGCCGCTAAAAGCCATTACATTTAACCCAGCAGCTTTGACTTTACCAGCTAAAGACGCTAATGCTCTTGCTTGCCAAAAAGGTTCACCTCCAGAGAATGTAACTCCTGTATTGCCAGGTTTGCTGAGGATTTTTTGAGTCAGGGAATCAACAGATTCAAGTTGATTAATTTCAAATGACCAAGATTCTGGATTAAAACAACTTGCACATTCACGCTTGCAACCTTGAACCCATATTACAGCGCGACTGCCTGGTCCGTTAACTTCTGACTCATCAACATAACCCATGATGTTCAAATAGCCTTTTGGAACTTTTGCAGGGGAAGGATATGGATTATTTGACTTTATTTCCATTTTCTGATCCTTTTAGCCATCAACTTAATAATGACGGTTTTTAGTCGGAAAGCGCATCCGCAAAGTCTACTTAATCAAATGTTATGGTTAAGTTAAGTGACTACTTTATGAAGACAGATGATATATATATCGTGGGTTTCATTTGAGTATGGTATACAAACCGATCTATGAAGTGTCTGTAATTTAAGTCAAATTTTATAATGCAGTGATATGTGTCACTGGCCGATAATGATTTCTGCTGCTAGCGTAGAAAACGAAGAATATGTCTTTGTTTTCTGTACATCAGCAATGGAAAGGGATTCGTTCCAATTCGGTGGAGAAAAGATTTTAATCGTTGATGACAGCTTGGAAACTCTTCAGATTTTATCCGAGACTCTATCTGAATATGGATATAGGGTACAGTCAGTAGTTTCTGGCTCAATGGCTTTAAGGGCTGTAAAATCCGCTCCGCCGGATTTAATCTTGCTAGATATTGATATGCCCGAAATAGATGGTTATCAAGTTTGTCAGCAACTCAAAGCATCTAAAATAACTAGTGATATCCCCATAATTTTTCTAAGTGGCTTGCACGATGTCTTGGAAAAAGTAAAAGCTTTTAAAATAGGTGGTGCAGATTATATTACCAAGCCATTTCAATTTGAAGAATTAATCGCACGAGTCAAACATCAAATAACTATTCAAAGACTTTCTCGACAACTCAAACAACAAAATCAACAGTTGGAGCATGAAATTGCCCAACGACGAAAAGCTGAACTTGAAGCGATTGCAGCGTCTAAAGCAAAAAGTAATTTTTTGTCAAATATGAGTCATGAATTACGAACGCCTTTAAATGCGATTCTCGGTTTTTCTAAATTAATGAGCGATGACTCTTTATTAAATTCCGATCATCTTGACAATATTAGAATTATTCATCGTAGTGCTCAACATTTACTTGAATTAATTAATGATATTTTAGATATTTCTAAAATTGAGTCGGGAATTATTTCGTTAGATAAAACAAGCTTTGATTTATATAGTTTGCTCGATAATATTGCAGAAACGTTTCAAATAAAAGTTGAGCAAAAAAATATTCA
>JBCBQE010001018.1:0-2640 GCA_039820385.1 Cyanobacteria bacterium J06635_10 | reverse complement strand
CTTTCGCTTGCCGCTTGTCTAAATCTCAACGAATAAATTGAAGTAGTTCCGCTTTTTCCTGTTGTTTGAGAGAGGTAAAGGTTTGAGGCAAGGCAAAGTGTTACTGAGTTAGTCTATCCCTGTAATTTTCTCAATTGCCCGACGGGAAATTGGATGGCATTTTAATGCCGAGAAGTAACTAAATTTGATAAATGAGAGAAGATTTAGAGGAGTAGTTGAGCAAATTAAAGAAAGTTTTTTAATTCCCTTAGAGTTTTAAAGGGATATAGGCAATTAAGGGAAACTCGAAAAAAATCGAGACTGAACAAAGGTTTTCTTGGTTCTGATAAACAAAAATTCCTTAATTTAGAAACAAGCTCTCGTAAAAGAAATCAACAGTCTTTGCTGCAAACAGGAAAGATTATTGATTGAAGGTTCTGCTGTCGCGTAATTTGTAAGCAAAAGATAGACTTTTAGGATTGGATAAATATGTCTTACTCTCAAACGAGAACTCAGTCTAAATCAGGGTATGAAGCTGGGGTAAAAGATTATAGATTAACTTATTACACCCCAGACTATACTCCTAAGGATACAGACCTTTTAGCAGCATTCCGGATGACTCCCCAACCCGGAGTTCCTCCCGAAGAAGCTGGTGCTGCTGTAGCTGCTGAATCTTCTACAGGTACCTGGACAACTGTATGGACTGACTTGTTAACCGACCTAGATCGCTACAAAGGTCGTTGCTATGATATCGAGCCAGTTCGCGGTGAAGATAACCAGTACATCTGTTATGTGGCTTATCCTCTGGACTTGTTTGAAGAAGGTTCTGTAACCAACGTATTGACCTCGATTGTAGGTAACGTATTTGGTTTCAAAGCATTACGTGCGCTACGTTTGGAAGATTTAAGAATTCCTGTTGCATATCTTAAGACTTTCCAAGGACCTCCTCACGGTATCCAAGTTGAGCGCGATAAATTGAACAAGTATGGTCGTCCTTTATTGGGTTGTACCATTAAGCCTAAATTAGGTTTATCCGCTAAGAACTACGGACGTGCTGTATACGAATGTTTGCGCGGTGGTTTGGACTTCACCAAAGATGATGAAAACATCAACTCCGCACCTTTCCAAAGATGGAGAGATCGTTTTACCTTCGTTGCTGATGCAATCCACAAAGCACAAGCAGAAACCGGCGAAATCAAGGGTCACTACTTGAACGTAACCGCTCCTACTTGCGAGGAAATGCTCAAGCGTGCTGAGTATGCGAAAGAGTTAAAGATGCCTATTGTTATGCATGACTACCTCACTGCAGGTTTCACTGCTAACACTACCTTGGCTCGCTGGTGTCGCGACAACGGTTTGTTATTGCACATCCACAGAGCGATGCACGCTGTAATTGACCGTCAAAAGAACCACGGTATTCACTTCCGGGTATTGGCTAAAGCGTTACGTATGTCTGGTGGAGACCACATTCACACCGGTACTGTGGTTGGTAAACTAGAAGGTGAACGCGGTATCACCATGGGTTTTGTTGACCTATTGCGTGAAAACTATGTAGAGCAAGACAAGTCTCGCGGTATTTACTTCACTCAAGATTGGGCTTCCATGCCTGGTGTAATGGCTGTGGCTTCCGGTGGTATCCACGTATGGCACATGCCAGCATTGGTAGAAATCTTTGGTGACGATTCTGTATTACAATTTGGTGGTGGTACTTTGGGTCACCCTTGGGGTAACGCTCCTGGTGCGACAGCGAACCGCGTTGCATTAGAAGCTTGCGTTCAAGCACGTAACGAAGGACGCAACTTAGCTCGCGAAGGTAACGATATTATTCGCGAAGCTGCAAAATGGTCACCTGAATTAGCTGCTGCTTGCGAACTTTGGAAAGAAATCAAATTCGAGTTCGAGGCAATGGATACCGTCTAATTGTATTAGTTGTGAGTTTTTTGTTTTGGGTTTTAAGTTTAAAATCTGTTTGATTTAAAACTTAAAACTTATAACTCATAACTATTATGGGCTGGGGTCAAGTATGAATATAAAGCAAATTGCCAAAGACACAGCCAAGATGCTGCAAAGCTACTTGACATATATGGCAGTAAGAACGGTGTCGGCTCAAATTAAAGAAACGAATCCTTATGTTGCTGCTTGGCTGCATCGCTTTTCTACCAAGGAAAGAATCCAAGATGGGGAAAAGTACATTGAGGAATTATTTCTAGAGAAGCCAGAATTGGCTTTGCGGATTATGACAGTTAGGCAGCACTTAGCAGAGGAAGTTACAGAATTTTTGCCGGAAATGGTTAGCACTGGGATAACCCAAGCCAACATGGAACATCGTCGCCAGCATCTTGAGCGGATTACGCAATTGGATTTATCTAACCCCAGTACTGAAGAAGAACCAACATCTGATAATAACTTGGATGAAAGTTCGAGTTAATCAATTTTGGATTTTAGATTTTAGATTTTAGATTAATCCAAAATCCAAAATCTAAAATCCCCAATCAAACATACCGCAAGACACATTTCAAAAATATGCAAACTTTACCAAAAGAGCGTCGTTACGAAACCCTTTCTTACTTACCACCTTTAACCGATCAACAAATCACTCGTCAAATTCAATACGTTTTAGATCAAGGATATTTTCCTGCGATTGAATTTAACGAAACTTCC